>CALZDE010000043.1 GCA_945637225.1 uncultured Selenomonadaceae bacterium | reverse complement strand
CAAAAAACTGTTCCATGTACTATTGGCTTGCGTTCTGTAGATGATGAGGGCAATCCAGATTTTATGTTTGGCTATGAAGCAGTAGCAGAACAGTTTTTAAATTATGCGGATGACAGTTTTTTTATAAATTTTGATATTAAAGTATGGCTGTATAACCCAGATGAAGAGGAAGCTTTCGTTGACAGATTTGGTAAGAGGCATCTTATTTCACGCTGGACAGCTTTAAGAGCGTTTTTCAATTATATCCTATCTGAGACACAGGATTATTTTAAATGTGAGGTTAAGAATTTATATTTTACCGCCAGCATTAAGGAAAAGGCACTTTATGTAGATTTCTTTTCCAAACTTTTGCCACAGTTCAATATCAGTGATGAACATATAATTTATGAGAATGTCGGCATACTTTATAACGTCATTATGAATTTGGTGAAGAGAAAGAAAATACGTATGAAGGAGAGATACAGTGCCCTGACTATAGATTGCGGTGCAAGCAGGACAACAGGTGTTTCTTCAGAATTCAGCGTACAGAATAAATCCATGGCCTTCTATATTAATATTGATGATACCTTTATCAATGGCAAGTTAGGCTATGGCGGTATGAATCTTACCTATAAAATAATGCAGTATCTTAAGCTGAGAATTTGTCAGAATTGTGGAGATGAAGCTATACGCAAAAAGATTTCCCTGCTTTTATTAGAATTATCTGAATTTGAGACGATAGATGTTTATAGGGAAATTGACGAAAATGGTGAAAGTGCAGTATATAGCAGTTTTGATAAAATGTATGAGGAAGCAGAGAAGGTATTGCCTACTAAATTCAAGCAATGGGAAAATGTAGGACGTTCTGATTACTATCGGGTGAAGAATAACTTCTTTAATCTATTCATGCTGGCAGAGCAGGTAAAAAATACTTTGTATGGTCAGTACAATTCGCCTCTGTTTACTATTTCAGAAGATGCTTCAAAGTCAGAGATAGTTGTTGACCGCTGGAAGTACAATATGTATAATGGTAAAGAATTTTATGTGATGAAATCTTTCCCTGAAATACAGATTAACCGTATAAATATTGATTTGCTTTTAAAAGGACCCATTTATAATTCTGTAAAATATTGCATGAATGACCTTTACAATAGTGGAAAAATAGATGATTATTCCATTTGCAAGTTGGCTGGACAGTCAACTAGAATACCTATTTACAAGGAAGCTGTCAGCGAATTTATGGCAGGTATGCGCATTCAGGGAAACAGCATTGTTGTGAAGAAAGAGGGCTATTCCAAAAATAGTGGTATTGATGGTGTTATACGCTATTTGTACAATAAGTATTATGGCTTTACAGAATTAAATTACACTTTGGATTATAAGAGACTCCCTTATAATGTTGTTGCATATAGCCATGACGGAAGAGAAATTATTCTCATGGATGGCAAAAAATGGAAGAATGAAGTTCATTATGTTTCTCGCAGTATGGACGAATTGACTCTTTCTATGCTCCTACGCGATCAGGATGGCGACATAAAGTGTGAATATAATCTCCTGTGCAAAATGGATGAGTTTGAAAAGAAAACTTATGAAGAAATAAGTGAGATTTATGGTGATATCATAGAGCAGGACGATATTGATACTATTGTCAACAATGAAACGAGATTTTTTGTCTGGGCTGTGCCAGAGAAATGGGGATTTAATGTAGTTCCTGTTTATCGTGACAATGAAGAACTGTATTTGGGTGCTTGCAGGATGTTTTATTTTGAAAATGAAAAATGGGTTCCAAGGATTATGTCAGGAACATATTAAGAAAGGACAGGTGAGGCTTATATGCTGAAATGTAAAAAGAAAATGAAAGCTATAGCTATTACTGTCCTGACAACATTTACGTTTTCCATTTATACACCTGTTGCTGAAGCGGCTCTTTCCTTAGATGATTTTTTTTCAAATATTACAAATCTTGACAAGATAAAAAGCTTTCTTGCGACTGGTGTTAAGGTTGCAGTTGGTGCAATGCTGATTAAATCGTTGATTAAGTTTCTCCAGCCTATGCTTGCTCCTTCTAAATCTCAGAAGCAGAAGGCAGAAAATAAGAAAATGCTTATCAAGTATTTGGATAACTGGGCAAAGAAGGGTGAAGTCAGGGCACAATATGCTTTGGCATGTATGTACTACAATGGCGTAGAGCGCAAGGCAGACAAGGACTATGCTCAGATGTGGTTCCGCATGGCAGCTGGACGTGGACATGAGGATGCAAAGGAAGCACTTAAGCTTATCAAAGAGGGTAAGGCAATTCCAAAACAAAATTTTGCCGATATATGCTATAAGGCAGGCAGAGATGCGTTTGAAGGGAAGTATGACACTCAGGATGGCAAGGAAGCGGCTCGCTGGCTTCATGTAGCTGCGGATTCTGGTCATAAAAAAGCTTATGGACTGCTGGGAAGCGTTTACATGATGGGGCTTGCTGGTGCCAAGCAGAATGAACCTTTGGCAATAAATTTATTTTTTGAGGGTGTCAAGCTCCATGATGGATTGGCCGCTTATCAGCTGGGAAAGATGTTTATGGAAGGACGGGGCGGTGTTAAGCAGAACTACAGTATGGCCGCCAGCCTTTTTGTAGAAGCATCTAAGCAGGGCGTTCACGATGCAGATGATCGTCTGACGGAAATGATGAATGATGATGACCTGCTTAATCAGATGATGCTGGATAATGAAGAACTTGACCCATCCACGCAGGATGATAAGAAAGATGATAAAAAAGATAAGAAATAATGCGGGGCATGAATTATGAGTGTTTTTGAAAATGATTTCGATATAAAAAAATATATTGAAGACAGACTTTTAGAAATTTCGTCTCTTGATAACAGGCGTGATTACCGTGACATGATGCTCAGGGTGTTCTATCATATGTATGAGGATATAGAAGAAAAGTATAATATGCTTGAGCATAAGGTAATGATGGAAATGCCAAGTATAGATATCATGCCAGAAGTAATTACCACTGTTATGGATAAGAAGCGTTATCAGATGGTCAATGATTTTTTCTATCCTTTGCGTGAGACTGACCTTTTGGAATATGTTCCTGATCAGAATGCTATGCTGTCCTGCCTTAATGAAGGAAAAAGTTATTTTATCAGGGAAGTTTTTATCAAAGCTGATGCAGATAAAATAGCGGAGATAAAAGAAGAAAAGCCTGTTTTTAATGGTATTGTTGTAACTAATCACGGACAATTTGCAGGAAAATTCACTTTGGTGTATGATGATTTTTATGTAAATAAAACACATGAGCTTTATGATGTAGCCTGCATAAATACCCTGCCATGGCAGACTTTATGTATTCCTTATTTCTATAAGATGTTTAAGGTGGAAATCGTAGAGCTTCCAGGCTTTGACCCACAGGAAGAAATCAAGGAAATAAAAATAGATTATGGCTCATTAGCAAATTCTATTGCAGAAAATCCATTGCCAGTGTGGAACATTACCAATATAAAGATAAAGACAGGTACTTATCCTGATCCTTGTATTGACCATGTAAATTATGAACATGTGCTTTTTAGACAGAACTTTAAAAAGAATTGCGAGTACATGATTATAAGTAATGATGAAAAAACAGCTGTTGACAATATCCGTACAATAGATGGAGATTTGATAATCAGCTGTCCTGCACCAGAGCCTGTAAAGTGGAATTTATATGAATTTCATTATGGGCAAATGGATTTAGATTATGATAATCCTTTAATATCAAACGGTCAGAAGAAAACGCTGGGCTTTAGGCTTCGCAACTGTTATAGCCAGCATGTGCGTTCTATCACAGAGCTGAAGAGGATTTTAGCTGGATGTATTGTGGAAGGTCCTGAGCTGGTAAAAACAGAAATCATTGAAAATAATATAATTGATGACAAAGGTCACTATTCTCCTAATGATTTTATTGAGAACACTATTCATTTTTCTAACTGGCAGTATGCATTGCGTTTAGATTTTAAGGCGAAGGATGACAATTATCTAAATAAAGATTTAGTATGTTATTATACTGCGGTTGTGCAAGAGTATTTTCAAGATTTTAGGTGTTATGGCAGATTGGTTTAGGTGATAGCGTGAATAATATAACAGATGCTGTAATACGTGCTGTTTATGAGGATTGCCATTTTGAGAAAAAGGATTTGTTTTTTCAGCAGGCAGAAAAGGTAAGTCCCTATATTGAAACGGCATTTACTTATTTAAATACGAAGCATGTAAATAATAAAAAAATAGAAGTAAATGTGTTATGCCGTTATGCTGAAATTTTTCAGGAATTACTTCATCCATCCAATATTGATACTAAGGAAAAGAAGGAATTGTGCGATTTTGTACTTGATACCTTAGTACATTATCTTTCACAGATTGATTTACGAAGTGGTCTTTCCAAGAAGGAATATATTGGCCGTCTGCTGAAAATGGAGATACTGAATGGTGAATTTGGACAAAAGGCGGCGGAGAATTTTAAGAAAATCCGTAAGGCAAACCAGTTCAGTTTAGCATTATCCTTGTCAAAGATGTACTATGCTGGAAGCAGTGTAAACCAGTTTAGGCTTGTAACGGTGAGGATATTTCCTCTTTGCAGTATTTACCGCAATAAACTGGATACAAACGAGATTTATGTTCATATTCCTTACGAGGGCGATGAGGAGGATCATGCCTGCATGGAGTTTATCATAGATACTTTTATTCCTTTAGGTATGGTATGCAGGGTATTCTGGAAAGAGCATTTTGGTGTATTGGACGTTGATAATACCATGGTTTTAGATAATATTGCCATGTTCTAGGGGGTAGATTTTTAGATGAATGGAATAATAAATCCAAAATTTGAGCATGAGCATATTTTGCGTACTACAATGCTGAACGCTATAAATGATATGGCACATGATTATCCTGTATACAGCTACGATGGTTATGGAAATGGTATTATCAAGGGCTGTAATTTAGTGGCAGATGGCGACAGATTAAAATTAGAAAAGGGTATTATACTCTATGCAGGAGAAATCTGTTACATCAGAGAACCTATTTATATTGACTATGAAGCTACTGAGGTTTTTCATAGTATTAAATTGAGATTCAGCGAATCTGTTTTTAAGGCGGGGTGCAGCTGCCGTAATGTTACTTTGTCTAATAGCAGTGATATGGAGCTTATGGACAATGAAATGGAGTTGTGCCGTTTCAAGCTGAAGGCTGGCTCACGTCTCCGCAGTCAGTACAGGTCGTTTAATGATTTTGCTACTGAGTATGATACTGTTAATATAGTCAATGTAAAATATGCTTCTCCAAATGGCAAGACTACCCTGCATCCAAGTATCTTAAGGTACTTTGCTAAGGAAGCACTGCACCGTCATTTACAGCCATTGGACCAGATGTTTGTTCTTTCCATATTGAGGGATAATGAGCCTGTCAGCAAGGAATTTATTACTGCTTATCTGAGTATGCGTTTGGGGGTAAAGAATAAGGAATATAATAATGAAGAGCTGTTTGAAATGCTTGGGAATGCCCTTGGAGAAATTCAGGATGGCGAAGCTAAAAATGTGGATTTTGCTGAAAATTCCCGCAGTAATCGTGGTATGCTCTTAGATTAATTCTGATGAAGGGTATTGCTTATGAAAAAGGAAATTAGTGAATATAGGGAAAAATATTTTCTGCCTATACAGGAAAAATATATTCAGAGAAAATATCTGCAAGTTTCAGAAAAAAACAGTAAAATGTTGATTCCTTTTATTGAGGAAATTATTGCAAATATAGAAAAACTACCTGAAGCTGTTTCACTGTTAAAAATTTCTGTGCTGTATTCTTCATTGGCTGTTGCAGATGATGATAATAAAATAAATCCCTGCTTCTTTTTGGAATTTTTTTCTGATGAAAAAGTAATCTTTTCAAGCTATGCATCCGTTGCATGGCTTTTTTCTGATTGGCAGGAATATCGTGATTCACTGTATGTAGAGGATGTTGCTTTTAAAAAGTATGTACATAGGGTACAAACGGAAGCTTTTGCACTTGAAACGGTTTATCCTGTGATTTTTGTCTGTTCTATTCCTTTGCGGTATAAGCTAAAGGAATATATTATGAACCTAAAAAATATCACATCTGACTTTATGATTACTTTGGGTGAATACGATAAGCCGGGAGAGCCAGTACTGATTTATCGTGAGGGTGTGGAACTGTCAGAGGAATATCTTACGGAAGCAGAGGATTATTCCTATATGCTTTTTAGTAAACAGTCCTGCAAAAATCTTGATTTGACGGGAAATGATTTTACTATGGCTGTTTTTAACAGGTGCCGTTTTGAGAAATGCGATTTTTCCAAGGCTGATTTTTCTGATGCAGATTTTTATCGTTGTGGTTTTTTTGACTGCATTTTTTCAGATAATATCGTAAATGGCATTCGTTTTGATGAATGCTATTTTCAGAATGTCAGCATGAATGGACTGGTGCTAGAAGAAAATGAGGATAGTTATTTTAGGGAAGTAAGAGCAGAGCATAATCATTTTGCAGGCAAGGTAATTGAAACACCTGTGATTAACTGGAAGTTCAGCGAAGTAACAGAACAGCTTTCAAGGAGTGAAACGGTATGGAGTACTTCAGATTAAGAGCGGATAAACGTATTATTAAGCCTCTTATTCCAATAAGTCTGCCAAAAGAATATAAATATCATCTCACTTTTGAGGATTTTTCTGTAATGGAAGAGGCAATATCAGCGTATTATAACTATAAGGAAGAACCTATTTGGTGCGATTTTGTTTTCCGCCCCCTGCTTATGATTTCCAACAAGGTCAAGCAGGCATTGGAAAATATTATAGCAGAGGAAAATGAAAAGCTGATATTTCTGTTGCCGGACAGTGTCAAACCAGAGGATATGAGTGCTGATATGTTACAGGCATTGTGGGTACCTTATGTTGAAGCTTCTGATTTTATACATGAGGATACAGTGACGGACGGTACTGGCCTTATTAAAAAACTTATAATTGATAACCAAAAGTCTGATGAAAGGGATATTCTTCGTGCCAGTCTGAGAGCAGAGGAGATATGGGTATTTTCAAGACGTGCGGTAGAAGCTGTTTTGGCCGTTGCACCAGTAGGAGCTTTGTTTGAGCCTGTTGAGTGCAGATGATGTGAAGCAGAAAAATTCAGTAAAGGAGGAATGAAAAATGCCTTTAATGACTAATGTAAAAGATGAAAAGATTATGATGTATGGCAATATTACCGTAGATGGTGTGCCATTTTCCAGAATTCTTAAATTAAAGGTATGGCATAATGCTGGTGATCATGGCTATGCGGAGGTAGCTGGTGAGATGACACTGGATAATGCCAAGAAGTGTATGGAGCGTTCTGACGAAACAACTCAGATTAGTATAAAGTGCAGTAATCCAAGCACTACTCTTTTTGTAGGCGGTATCATAAATATAGAAGCGGAATATCGTCATGATTATGCACGTGTGTATATCAAGGCGGCTACTATCAGCTATCAGCTGGATTTAGATAAAAAGTCATGCTCATTCCAAAATCTTAAGAAAAAATACATGGAGATTTTAAAGACTGCCTTGGAAAAGAGCAGTGTAAAAGTGGATTCCACCATTACTGATAAGGCTATTGAAAAACCAGTGATAAGATATAAGGAAACTGACTGGGCATTTGCCCGCCGTATGGCTGCTCCATTTAATGCGATGGTTTTTGTTCCTATAGATGGTACAACTAAGCAGATTACCATAGGATTGCCAAAGGCCGCTAAAAGCATTGATCTTAAGACTGAAGAATACAGTATGACAGTATTTAATGAGGATTATCAGAAATTCAGCAAAAATTCCAAGGATACAGGCAACATAATTCAGCAGGATTTTTCTGCAATTACAGTTCCTTCCCTAGAATATCTTCATGTGGGAGATAAGGTGAAGCTAAATGGCAAGGAATATTATGTAAAGAATGTCAGGGCAGAGCTGACGACTAACAATTACATGGAAATGGAATATGATATTGCCGGTAAAAATGGCTTTGTAGGCAATCCACCAAAGTTCAGCCTTGCAGGGGCTATGTTTATGGGGCAGGTAAAGGAAGTCAAGGAAGAAAAGGTAAAGGTTCATATCTTAGATATTGATGATCAGTACGATAGCTCAGGCGACTGTATGTTCACTTATGCTACTGCCTATGCGAGCAAGGAAGAAAGCGGCTGGTACGTAATGCCGGAGAAGGACGATTATGTAAGGGTAATTTTCCCAAGTAATGATACATCTCAGGCCTTTGCGTCAAGTACTGTTAATAAGGTACCCGGACAAAAGCCAGAGGATAAACGTTTCAAAGCTCCTAAGGGAAAGGAATTGCTGTTTACTGATAAAGGAATATTCATTACTTCTTCTGCTGACAAGGTATTTGTTAATCTTTCCGATGACAAGGGCGTGGAGATTTCCTCTTCCAAGGATGTAAATATAGTTTCCAAGAAGGATATTACCATTTATGCAGAAAAGGAAGTTAAGATTTCTGGTTCCAGTAAGGTAAATATAGGCTGTGCTACTTCAGCACTTAATGTAGGTTCATCTGATATAACAGTTTCGTCTGGAACTATTGCACTGACCTAAGGAAAGGAGAGACGTAACGATGGCTAATAATGATTATGCAGTTGCTATGAAACGGATAAAGTGTATGATGGGGACTATTCCTGGAACATTTATGCTTCCTGTTGACCATGGCGTATATTCGGGGCCTGATAAACAGCCAATAGCGAATGTTATGGATTTTATTCCGCTGGTAAACATTCCTCAGTTCGGGCAGTGCAAGTTACGGCCAATACCAGCAGGAGGTTTTCTTCCCTGTGGTGCTCCAATTACAGTTTCTCCGTGGATGCCAGGCGACCCAAAGTATTTAGTTGGAGGCATGCCTGCTCTTACCTATAACAGTAAGCTTATTTGCTGTCAGGGCGGTGTTATCAGCATTGAGAAATAATAATTTTGGTTATGGAAGGAGGTGTGGAAAATGCCTGTTAAGGGTGTTTGCGAATTATCTGATTTGAAGCTTGATTTTCCTATAGTGGCTAAGATGATACTGGATGTTAATATTAATGTAAAGGCCAACGAGCACGGCTTAATGACCGTCAAATATATGGCGGAAAAAGAGGTGACATCAGACATTCTCATGTCTGCCAGTGAAGCAGATGTAAAGCTTAGTTGTGATGGCAAGGTTATTTTTGCTGGTGTCTGCATGAGTGTAAGAGCTAAAAAGGGCTTTGAATACAGTGAGGTAGAAATAACAGCGATTTCTCATTCAGTAAAAGCTGACAGAGAGCCTCATTGGAGGAGCTTTCAGGATGAAGCTAAAAAAATCAGTGATATTGCCAGCGTGGTGCTGAAAGATTGTGGGGGCAGTCTCACTATAAAGCCTGATGTTTCCATACCTGAGATAGTAATTCAGCAGGATGAAACAGATTTTGAATTTCTGAAGCGGATTATTAATTATAATAAAATGAACCTTTATGTAGCTGTTAATGGCACCAAGGTAGATTTAATAGCTGGCAAGGACGCTAAATTTCAGTCACGCAGTCTAAAATCTGATGAAACTGACGTTTACAAGCAGAGAAAAAATATTTTGGAATATGCCAGATTTAAGGGCATGTCAGATAATGACGCTTCTGCCTGTGATGCATTAGAGGACTTTTGCGTGGTAAATAACATGGACTGGCAGGCTGGCGATGTGGTTTCCGGCTCTCCAGAAAAGGTTATCGTAGAAAATATCGCGGAAAGTGACGGCGGTGTATTAAGAAATAAGATTATAATGAGACCAAAAGCTGGCGGTGTGCCTAACTATGTGGATAAGAGGGATATACTGCCTGCATGTTTGGAGGCTAAGGTTCTGAAGGTCCAGCAGGGAGACAATCAGGTAAAGGTTCAGTTTCTCATTGATGACAAGCAGGATGAAGCTAAGGCAATGTGGATAGATTATGAGCATTCCATGAGTAATTACGCCTATATCATGCCAGACGAGGGCGACCATGTATGGGTATATTTTTCCTTCAACAAAAAGCCGGTAGCTAGAAACAGCCGTCGTATGGGAGAAAATGACAAGGACAGCAAGTATAATGATATTAAAAAGGAATATCTGCCTACTACTAAAATGCTCACCAGTCATAACAAAATGCTTCGCTTTACACCAAAGGGTCTTGAGCTTGTATCTGACAAAAAGAATTATGTTAAGGGCGGTTCTCTCTTACAGCTTGATGATGATAAGGGCGTGAGATTTTCCAGCGAAAAGGATATCTGTATCAAGGGTAAAAGCATTAAGCTTGATGCTGCATCCAAATGTAATATCATCGGCAAGAGCGGTGTCACTATTAAGGTGGGTGGCAGTGCGGTGAAGATGAAAGGCAGTGACATTTCACTGAAAACAAGCTCCTTGAAGCATATGGCTATGATTCCAAAGGCAATGGGTGGCAGTGGCAAGGGAGGAGAAGTTTCTGAAAAGGATGATTTTGATTCAGATAAGGTAATGAATTTCCCTTCCCTTACTTATAAGGAAAAGAGCATTAGTACAGCCAGCACCTTAAAGAAGGGCGGTTCTGGTGGAAATGTTTCCAGTAATAGTTTAAAGAGTGCCAAGGATGAAAAGGCTAAGGCGATAAATTATAAGGCAGATAAGGTAAAATCTCCATCTTGGAAGGTAGCATTTGGAGCCTTGAAAAATTTAAAAGCATAGAAAATAAAAAGGTCATGAAAAGCTGTCGTATTTAGCGGTGCGGCAGTTTTTTTACGTTAGCAAAACTCTTTAAAGTAAATTGCTGAAATGTAATGGCTTCATCAGATAGCTGTTGAGTGGTGTTCCATGCAATACCAATGGCCCTTTGACAAATTGGAAAGGAAACCGATAGATATTTTATGCCAGCATATTCGTTTGTAGGAATACAAGGTATGAGGCTTACTCCTAGATTAGCAGCTACTAAATTGGCAACGGTACTAATGTCGTCACCTTCAAAAACTATATTAGGGTGACTGTTGGCAACTTCTAAAAATTGGTCTACTAATATACGGAGACTGTAGCTTGGCTTTAAGGTTATAAATGGATAAGACTCCAGCTCTTGCAAGGTGACACTTTCTCTATCAGCTAAGGGATGGACATCAGGTACAACTGCAAAAAGTTCCTCCGACCACAGATATTCCCAAGCAAGGTTTTCACTGTTAAGAATAGCAGGGCAAAGACATAAATCATTTTTTCCTTCTGAAAGTTGATGAATAAGGTAAGCGGTATTATGTTGATTTAATTTTACTTTTATATCTGGATATGCCTTATTAAATTCTCGTAAAATAATTGGCAGAAAATAACCACCAATAGAATGGGTGAAGGATAGATTTACCACACCATGACCGGGTTGTTCTGCTAAATTTATTTCATTTAGAGCGGTATCCATTTCTCTTAAAATTCGTTCGGTATGTATAAGGAATTTTTGTCCCTGTTGAGTTAAGTGAATATTGCCGTTTTGTCTATTGAATAGAGTAATTCCCAGTTCGTCCTCTAGTTTGCTAATGGAACGGCTGAGGGCAGATTGTGAAATAGAAATTTGTTTTGCTGCCTTAGTAAAATGTTTAATATTTGCTAGTACCTGAAAATATTTTAACTGATTAAAGTCCATGTGACACCTCTTAATTTGTTCTATGTAAACAATTATATAATAAAAAAGTTATTATTTCTACAAAGAACCGTAAAATTTCTATGCAAATTGTAGATGTTTATGATGAGTGTTATGCATAAATATCTAAATAAATATTATAAAATACAATTAATATAGGGCTTTTATGGTATAAATTAGCTTTGATTATGCAAGTTGCTCATAAGATTTATTGGTTATATGAATTAGACAAACGTAAAAATTAGTCCTATAATATCTTCTCGAAACAGATGT
>CALZDE010000042.1 GCA_945637225.1 uncultured Selenomonadaceae bacterium | reverse complement strand
AAGTAGGAATGAAACAGAAAAGTTTATATCTTTTTATAAGTTTTCAGTAACGGCATGATGATGTATAAGTACAGAGCAGAAATTACCAAGGGTGAGGAAGTGCGCTACATTTCCCATCTTGATTATGCAGGTCTTATCGAGCGTGCTATCCGCCGTGCCAAGCTTCCAGCCGCATATTCCGAGGGCTTTAACCCGCACATGAAAATAGCTTTTGCTTCCGCGTTGGCGGTAGGTGTGACAAGTGATGCAGAATATATGGACTTTGAGCTGACACAGCAGCTTTGCCAGCCAGAGGTTTTTGATAAATTAAATAAAAATCTTCCGCCTGGGGTAAAGGTTCTAAAGCTGAAGCCGGTAAGAGAATTTAAAAATCAGAAGAAGCACAAGGCTCTGATGGCCGAGGTTGATTTGGCAGAGTATGATATTTACGTTCCTTTGGAGTCTGACTGGGACAGTGCAGTGAAAGCGGTAAAGCTTTTCAATGAGCAGGAAGAGGTTATTTACCATCGCGTTACCCCAAAGAAAACCAAGGATATTGAAGTAAAGCAGTATTTGGCAAAGCCTGTGAAGCTTGCAATGAGCGGTGATAAGCTAAAGGTGACTATGGATATTATCATCACTCAGAGTGGCAGTATCAAGCCACAGGAGATATTGGGTCTCTTAGCAGAGAGCTATGGCTTAAATGTAAATATTTATGATGCCTTGATTAACCGCAGAGCATTAAGTGGCAGTGGAAAACCGCTGATTGATTTAGTTTAATTTTGATTGGCAGTAGGGGAGGTTTTATTATGGCAGTATCAGAAAGATATAAGGAACGCTATGAGATTATCAATGGCGAAACTGTTATGATGACACCACCAGCTATGGTTCATCAGGATGTGTCATCTAACATAGTCAGTATTTTCAAATTTTATTTAAAGGGAAAAGTTTGCAGGGCATATGGTGATAATACCTTAGTAAAGCTGGATGATGAAAATCAGTTTATGCCTGATGCCATGATTGTCTGTGACTGGAGTAAAATCAATAAGACATATATAAAAGGTGCTCCAGACTTAGTGGTAGAGATATTATCTCCTTCCACAGCTAAAGTTGATAGAACCAGCAAATTAGAAGCCTATGGCAAGGCAGGCGTAAAGGAATATTGGATTGTTTCTCCATTGGAAGAAATTGTTGAGGTTTATTATCAGAATGATGGCAGACTTATTTTAAGTGAAGTATACAGTATTGATGAAAATGGGCCTGATGCGGAAATAAAAGTATCCCTTTATGATGATTTATTTATCAAATTAGAAGATGTTTTTGATACGTACATGAAGCATTGTAAATAAAATTGTGATTTTAGAGAGTGAGGACCGCGGTGAAAAGTATTATAATTGACGTTATGCAGGAAGAAACACGCATGGCAATAATTGAAAATGGTGAATTAATATCCTTGGAGCTGGAGCGTCCTCAGCATTCTCATCTTGTGGGCAATATTTACAAGGGAACCGTACAGAATGTCCTTGATGGTATGCAGGCGGCTTTTGTGGATATTGGCACAGGTAAAAATTCCTTTTTGTACATTGGCAACGGCAAGCTGATGCCCGGCGGTGAAAAGACTCCTGAGGGAAAGGCGGCACAGCTTAGGATGATGCCTTGGCTTACGGGACATCCTAATCAGAAAATTTCCATTGGCATGAGCATTCCAGTGCAGATTACCAAGGATGAGGTAGGAAGCAAAGGCCCCAGAGCGACTATGCACCTTTCTATTCCGGGAAGAAATGTTGTTCTTATGCCAGCTTCCTCCGGCTATGTGGGAATGTCTCACCGCATTGATGACGAAAAGGAAAAGAAACGCCTGCATGACATAGTGAGGGAGCTGTGTCCTAAGGGCATGGGCATGATAATCCGTACAGCGGCGGTAGGTCAGCCACGTGAGGTTTTGGAGCAGGATATAAGGTATCTTACCAGCCTGTGGGAGGCTATTATTGCTAAATTCAAGCGGAAGAACAAGGCAACACTTTTGTATCGTGACGCTGATATGGTAATCCGTACCGTCAGGGATAACTTTACTGATGATGTTGAACAGGTAATTATCAATGATGAAAACACCTATCAGAGAATAGTTTCCCTGATTACGGGCATAAATCCTGAATTTGCCAAAAGAGTCAAGCTTTACACCGACAGGGAAGAAATTTTTAAGCGTTATGGTGTGGAGGAAGAACTCAGAAAGCTGGAAAGCCGTACTGTAGAATTAAAATCGGGCGGTTTTCTGGTGATTGATAAAACTGAAGCCATGACCGTTATTGATGTCAATACAGGAAAATATGTCGGCAACGCCAATCTTGGGGAAACCGTTTATCAGATGAACCTTGAAGCGGCGGATGAGATAATGAGACAGCTGAGATTAAGGGATATCGGCGGTATCATTATTGTTGATTTCATTGATATGGAAAAGGAAGCACAGAAGGAAAAGCTTCTGTACAGACTTCGCCAGCAGGCCCAGAAAGACCGTACCAAGATGAATATTGTGGATATTACCTCTCTTGGTCTTGTGGAAATAACCCGCAAAAAGAGCCGTCAGAATATGGAAGCTATGGTTTACTGTACCTGTCCTGTGTGCAGTGGTACTGGACGTATTGAATCAAATGAGACGCTGTTTGTGAAGATTTGCCGTAAGCTGAGACATTTGGAAAAGGAACGTCATAATGCAGATGGCTATGAGTTGCAGTTACATCCAGATGCGGCACAGGAGCTGAAATTGAAGGACGCCTTTAAGCCAATTGAAAAGGAATTAGGAATTACTATAAAAATTGAGACTCGCAGAGAGATAGTTCCGGGGAATTATTCTCTTTTACATATATGATGTGAATATTACAAAGGTGGGGGACATCTCTTAGTCGTTACAAATTGGTATATGGTCACGAAAGGGAGGCTTAAGCCATGAATGAATCTGTAAAATACGAAGTAAAGGGCATGACGGCAATTATTACCATGAACCGCCCCAAAAGCCTTAATTCCATGAGCCTTGATTTGGTTGAGGGCATGATTGAAGCACTGAAGAAAGTTTCCGCTTCTGAGGATATCAGAGTGGCAGTCATTACTGGTGAGGGCAGGGCATTTTCAGCAGGCGGTGACCTGTCTTCTCTTGACGGACTTCACAATGTGGAGGAAAGAAAGGCTTTTATTGCCAAAGTAGGAAATGTTGTCAAGGTTATTCACGATATGGAAAAGCCTGTTATTGCTATGGTGAACGGTGTAGCGGCAGGTGCGGGTTTTAATTTAGCTATTGCCTGTGATTTATGTTATGCGGCTGATAATGTGAAATTCATTCAGAGTTTTGTCAATGTCGGCTTATCTCCTGACTGTGGCGGTTTTTATTATTTGGCAAAGACCGTTGGCATGGCAAAGGCAAAGGAGCTGATGTTTACCGCAAGACCAGTAAGTGCCGTTGAAGCAAAGGAATTAGGCTTAGTAAATGACGTATTTTCAGCAGAGGATTTGTCCGAAAAGGTTTTGGCGATAGCGGAAAAGATTGGCAGAACTGCACCTATGGCTATAGCTATGACTAAGAAGGGTATCAATGATTATACCGCTTCTTTGGAGGAAACCTTGAATTTTGAGGCAAATGCTTCATCTATGCTCTTAGGAACAGAAGATTTTCAAGAGGGTGTAACCGCCTTTAAGGAAAAGAGAAATCCAGTCTTTAAAGGTAAATAATAAATAAATACGACTCCAAGCAAAAATACCTGTGGCAAAGGCTATGGTATTGCGCCTTGATGAATGAATTTCATCAACAGGGTAGGGCTGGAAACGGCTCTGCCTTCCGTATTTGAGAAGGAGAGAATGCAAATGAAGCTGATTAAGACTGTTGACGCGGCAGGTCATGTGCTGTGTCACGACATTACCCAGATTATTCGCGGTGTGACAAAGGATGCCAGATTCCGTAAGGGACATATTGTTACGGAGGAAGATATCCCTGTTTTGCTGTCTTTGGGCAAGGACCACCTCTATATCTGGGAGAAGGATGAAACAAAGCTCCACGAAAATGAAGCCGCAGAAATTCTGAAGGATATGTGTGTCAATGAGGGCATGAGCTACGGTGAAATTAAGGAAGGCAAGATTGAGCTGAAGGCACAGTATGACGGTGTTTTTGTGGTAGATGAGGAACGTCTTGATGCAATTAATGATTTGCAGGATATTGCTATTGCCACCGTACCGCAGTATATGCCTGTAAAGGCTGGTACAAAGCTGGCAGGTATGCGTGTTATTCCTCTTATCATCGACAAGGAAAAAATGGAGGAAGCAAAGAAAATTGCTGGCAGTGAACCGCTGTTTAAGTTAGTTCCTTACCGCGATTTAAAAATTGGTGTTATTACCACAGGCAATGAGGTTTTCTTAGGACGTATCAAAGATACCTTTACACCTGTTATCGAGGGAAAATTTAAGAAATTTGGTCTTTCCATTAACGAGCACCGCATTTCTGATGATAATCCTGAGCGTACTACGGGCTTTATCAAGGAACTGCTCGATTTGGGGATGGATATGATTGTCTGCACTGGCGGTATGAGTGTTGACCCTGATGATTTGACTCCTTTGGCTATAAAAAATTCCGGTGCAAGGATTGTGACTTATGGTGCGCCTGTGTTGCCGGGGGCTATGTTCCTGCTCTCTTATTATGAGGGTGAAGGGAAAAAGGTACCTGTGCTGGGACTTCCAGGGTGTGTTATGTACGCTTCATCAACTATTTTTGATATTGCCCTGCCTCGTCTTATCGCGGGTATTGAAATTGCCCGTAAGGATATTCGTCATTTGGGTGTTGGCGGTCTTTGCCAGAATTGCGAGGTATGCCATTATCCACAGTGCAGTTTCGGAAAGTGAGGGATTGCTATGACCTTAGAGGAAGCACAGCAAATTCTTACTGATAATGTAAAAAAGGTGGAAACTGCTGAGACAAAAGGTCTTTTAGAGGCTTTAGGCGAAGTGCTGGCGGAGGATGTTACAGCACCCTTTGATAATCCGCCATTTAACCGTTCGCCATTAGACGGCTATGCTATGCGAAGTGAGGATATAGCAGGTGCCACAAAGGAAAGCCCTGTTCTTTTGCAGATTGTAGCAGAGGAATGTGCAGGAGATTTTTATGATGGGGCAGTGAAAGCAGGGGAATGTATCCGCTTAATGACAGGGGCGGCTATTCCTGCTGACTGTGACTGTGTAATTCGTCAGGAGGACGTGACTGATGATGGAAATGGTCAGCTTTCTGTTCCCTATCCTTTGAAACATCATGAAAATTTCTGTTTTAAGGGTGAGGATATTAAGAAGGATACTTTGCTGATAAAGGCTGGTACAAGACTGACGGCTGGTCATTTGGGCGTTTTGGCTAGTATGGGCTATGATAAGGTAAAGGTCGTTCGTAAGCCAAATATTATTTTAGCCAGCACAGGTGATGAGCTTTTACAGCCGGGAGAGCCTTTAGCACCGGGAAAAATCTACAATAGCAATCTTTTTGTCTTGGCGGCACGTTTAAAAGAAATGGGATTTTCTGCTAAGATATTAGGAGCACTGCCCGATGATGTGGCAAAGGCTTCTGAGGTGTTAAAAAAGGCTTCTAAGGAATATAAGGCGGATTTAGTTTTGACTACTGGCGGTGTTTCTGTCGGCAAAAAGGATATTATGCATGGCGTGGTAGCGAATATCGGCGAAAAATTATTTTGGCGTGTCGCTATGAAGCCGGGAGCACCGGTTCTCACCTATCGGATGGAAAATTCCTTAGGTATTGCTCTTTCAGGAAATCCATTTGCCGCTTATGCTACCTTTGAATTGCTGGCAAGACCTGTCTTGGCAAAGCTTTCTGATAATAGTGAAATAAACATGAAGTCTTGTGAAGCTGTTTTGGCAGATGATTTTCCAAAGAAAAGCAAGGGACGGAGATTTATTCGTGGCAGATTTGAAAATGGAAAGGTTTATCTGCCTTCTAATCATGGCTCTGGTTCACTTTATTCAGCTATGGAATGCAACTGCTTTGTAGATATTCCAGCTGGCTCGGATGAATTGGCAAGCGGTGCCAGAGTAAAGGTGTTTCATATTTAATGCGGAGGAATTTAAAATGGGTGTTATAAAGGCTCTTTGTATCAGCGAAAAGCGTGGTACACAGAAATTTCAGATAGATAAGGCAGAATTCAGGGTTGGTCATGGCATTGTCGGTGACGCTCATGCAGGCAATTGGCATCGTCAGGTAAGTTTTTTAGGTTTAGGCGAAATAGAGGAATTCAGGAGCAGGGGCGCACAGGTAGAATTAGGTGCTTTCGGTGAAAATGTAGTAGCTGAAGGGTTTACTTTTAAGGAGCTTCCTGTGGGAACTCGCCTAAAAGCAGGTGACGTATGGTTTGAAATTACTCAGATTGGCAAGAAATGTCATTCTCATTGTAATATTTATAAGCAGGTAGGAGACTGCATAATGCCACGTGAAGGCGTTTTTGCCAAGGTGCTTAGGGGCGGTGTCCTAAAGGCAGGAGACAGCTTGGAAATTACAGAAGAAAAACTTCCTCTTGATGCGGCGATTATTACAGCCAGCGATAAAGGCTCAAAGGGTGAACGTCAGGATACAAGCGGTGACAAGGTGGAGGAAATGCTTAAGGAAGCAGGCTACACCATTTTTGACAGGACAATTCTTCCTGATGAACAGAGTGAGCTGGAAGCAAAAATGAAAGAATATGCTGATAAGGGCGTTGCTCTTGTGGTGACAACCGGCGGTACAGGTTTTTCTGAAAGAGACGTTACCCCAGAGGCTACCTTGGCTGTTTGTGACAGGCTGACTCCGGGGATTCCAGAGGCTATGCGTGCTCTGAGCATGAAAATTACACCTCGTGCTATGCTGTCAAGGGCACAGGCTGGTATTGCCAAAAGAACTTTGATAGTAAATCTTCCGGGAAGCCGTAAGGCAGTAGAGGAATGCTTGGGCTTCATACTGTCAAGCTTACAGCATGGTATTGAAATTTTGCACGGTGATGCTGGAGAGTGTGGCAGAAAGTAAATAAAATAGTTTATTAGTGTATTAGTGCGCGTATCAGAAATGGTATGCGCATTTTTTGTATGTTACAGAAATTTTCTGAATATTTTTTCAAAATGATGGTGCGGCAGCAACACAAAAATATCATAGTGAATGATATAATTATCATTAATGGGAATATAAGTTATATTTATTGATTTGATAATAGTTATCATTCGTATAGGAAAATTTTCTAAGGGGGAATTCCTGTGGAAAGACGGGATTTTATAAAATTCCTTTTTGGAGGCTGTGTGGTGGGGACACTCTTGGCTGGGGGAAGCAGTATTACCAGAGCAAGGATCAGGCCACCGGGAGCGGTTTCGGAAATAAGTTTTTTGGCTGCTTGTGCAAGATGTGGCAAATGTGCGGAAATATGCCCACGTGGAGCGATAAAAATTGCTCATGGTGATGATGGCTTGGGGATTGGTACACCGTATATTGTACCGCAGGAACAGTATTGCGTCCTTTGTATGAAGTGTGTTGAGGTATGTTCAGCAGGTGCGTTGAGAGCGGTGGAAAAGCCAAAAACAAGAATGGGTGTGGCACATATAGATACTGACCGCTGTATTGCCCGCACTGATGATGATTGCCGTGTATGTTACAATAATTGCCCTTATATGGATAAAGCAATTAAGCTGGAAAACCGCAAATATCCATATATTGACCCTGAGTTTTGTACTGGCTGTGGTAAATGTGAGCATGTATGCATTGCCAGCCCTGTCAAGGCATGTACGGTTAGTCCGATAGAAGAATAGGGGGCGGTGAAATGTCAAAAATTAAAATAATCCGTCATCTTATTCAGCTGACCTTTTTTATAATTCTTATTTTGCCAGTATTCTTTTTGGATACTCTGTGGTATGGTACATATATTTCCGGTGATTTGGCGGGGGTAGAGCTTACCGACCCTTTGACGGCAGTAGAATTGACCTTTGCCAGCAAATCATTGTGGGTACCGCTTTTGCTGTCTGCAGTTCCTCTTACCGTTATAGCAATTTTGGGTGGCAGGCTGTTTTGCAGTTTTGTCTGTCCATTGAATGCACTTTTAGAAATTTTACCGAATGGCAAAAGACTTGAGCTAGATAACAGAAAATGGCCTTTGTGGTCGTTATTGTGTGTGCTGATTTTGGCGTTGCTGGTGGGTATTCCTTCATTCAATGTACTTTCACCTGTTTATGCTCTCATGCGAATACTGATATTCGGCTTTGGGATTGAAGCAGTTTTGGTGTTAGCGGTAGTTATTGCCGGCATGATTTGGGGAAATAAAATATGGTGCCGTACTATTTGTCCATTGGGTGCTGTGTATGGTATTTTAGGCAGTAAACGCCTGCTTAGGGTAGTGGCAGACGAAAATAAATGTATAAAGTGTGGCAGATGTGATACAGCCTGCAGTATGGGGACAAGTCCATGCAATTCGGATTTTGACAGCAAGTTTACCTGTACTAATTGCGGAGATTGTATCAGCTCTTGTCCAAAGGGGGCTATCAGTTACAAAATAAAAGGATGAATTTTGGGGAATATGTAATGGGAGTGTGAGGAAAATGTTTAGTAAGCTTCGGAATTTTCAATTTACCTTGAAGCACTTTGCAATGCTGGGGGTATTTGCGATTTTTGGCTTTACCTTTATGTACGTAAGTGTAGAAATGTCAAGTGCCTCTAGTTTTTGTGGTACTGCCTGTCATGAAATGAATCCAGAGTATGAAAGCTGGCAGCATTCGGCACATAAGAATGTA
Organism: uncultured Selenomonadaceae bacterium; assembly: GCA_945637225.1. GTDB lineage: Bacteria > Bacillota > Negativicutes > Selenomonadales > Selenomonadaceae > CAMCDL01. Next base: position 3,203 of record CALZDE010000042.1, on the reverse strand, counting down.
GAGTGTGCGGAGTGTCACGAAAAACCAGGTCTTGCAGGAACAATTGAGTCAAAGGCACAGGGCACAATGGAAACTATTGCTCATATTACTGGCAATTATGATACGCCAATTGTCATGGAGCACCCAGAGAAAATTGACTGCTATTCCTGTCATCAGGACAAGATTAAGACTAATACAGAGGTTGCCTATGAGAGAAAAGACCCTCATACTATGAAGCATTTTGAAAATGGTCTTAACTGTATTACCTGTCATGCGGGTGTAGTTCATAATGAGCAGGCGAATAATACCCTGCCAACCCGTGACAGATGCTATACCTGCCATCTTGATGATATGAGCAAGCTGACCAATAAGACTAATGTACAGATGAGCTATGCCAAGACTGAGGCGGCTCGTACCCTGAATGGAGTGATTGTAAAATGATTACAAGAAGAGATTTCTTAAAGGGCATGGCCGCATCCGTAGCGTTAATGACAGCAGGCTGTACCTCCAGGGAACGTGGCAAGGTAAAGACCGACAGCGGTGAACAGCAGACTGCAGAAAAATGGGTAAAGGGTGTATGCCGTTACTGTGGTACTGGATGTGGCGTTTTGGCTGGTGTCACCAGAGGAAAGATTGTAGCGGTTAAGGGAGATCCTGAATGCCCAGTAAATAAGGGCAGACTTTGTATCAAGGGTATTCTCCTGCCAAAGATTATTGATACTAAGGACAGAGTAAAGAAGCCTCTTATCAAGAAGGATGGTAAATTTGTAGAGGCATCATGGGATGAAGCTCTGAATTTGATTGCAGAGAAATTTACCAGTGCAGTCAAGGAGTATGGTCCTGATTCAGTAGGCTTTTATGGCTCTGGACAGACCTTTGCTGAGGAGACCTATGTAGCTTCTAAATTGTTCCGTGCTGGCTTTGGCACCAACAACATAGATGGTAATCCTCGTACCTGTATGGCTTCCGCAGTAGCAGGATTTTTGACTACTTACGGTGAGGATGAGCCTTCTGGTACTTATGCGGATATAGAGGCGGCAGATACATTTTTCCTGATCGGCTCCAATTTGGCAGAAGCACATCCTGTTCTGTTCTCACGATTGGTTGACCGCAAAAATGCTGATCCAAATAAAATTAAAATCATCGTAGCTGATCCACGCAGGACAAGAACTGCTGATATAGCAGATTATCATTTGGCATTTACTCCGGGACGTGACCTTTCCATGCTGAATGCTATGGCTTATGTCATTGTTACTGAAGGTCTGACTGATGAAAAGTTTATCAATGAGCATACAGAATTTAAGATGGGTCAGGGCGATACTATGACCTATGAGCAGTATAAGGCATTTTTGCAGGATTATGTTCCTGAGAAGGTTTCTGATGCTGCTGGCGTACCACCTGAGATAATTCGCGAAATAGCAAGGCTTTTTGCTGATAAGAACAGAAATACCATGTCCATGTGGTGCATGGGACTCAATCAGCGCAGCCGCGGTGTATGGGTAAATAATCTTGTACATAACCTGCATTTAATAACTGGTAAAATCTGTCGTCCTGGCAATACTCCATTCTCTCTGACAGGTCAGCCAAGTGCCTGTGGCAGTGTTCGTGAGGTTGGCGGTCTTTCTCATCTTCTGCCATGTCACCGCATGGTAGCTAATGCCGAGCATCGCAAGCAGATGGCAGAGCTGTGGCGTATTCCAGAGGAAAGAATGCCATCTAAGCCTGGCTATCATACATTGGCAATGTTTAAGGCGGCAGTAGAGGATAAATTAAAGTGCCTGTGGGTAATGACTACCAATCCTGGCCAGTCCCTGCCAAACTTAAATTATTACCGCCCCGGCATGGAAAAGACCTTCTTAGTAGTTTCAGAGGCATATCATCCTACCCGTACATCTGAATTAGCTGACGTAGTTCTGCCAGCGGCTCTTTGGATGGAAAAGGAAGGTATTTATGGTAATGGTGAACGCCGTACTCAGCATTTGGCAAAGGCGATTGACCCACCGGGTGAAGCAAAATCTGATTTGTGGACACTTATTGAGGTGACAAAGCGCTGTGGCTTCCCAGAGCTGGTTGAGGGCTTTACTGATGACCCTGCTACCGTATTTAAGGAATATCAGAAGTGTTCTGTGGGTACTGGCATGCAGTTGGCTTCCTATGACCGCTACAAGAAAGAGCATGGTCTTACATGGCCTGTGCTTTCTGATGATGCACCTGAGACATACATCCGCTATGCAGAGCCTTGGGACCCATTGGTTAAGCCGGGCGAGGGAATTAAGTTCTATGGCCGTCCAAATGGCAGGGCTGTTATCTGGCTTCGTCCTCAGCAGGACCCAGTGGAAATGCCTGATAAGGATTATCCATATTTCTTAACTACCGGACGTATGCTGGAGCATTGGCATACTGGTACAATGACCTTCAACGTACCGGAATTAAAGAGTGCGGCACCGGAGATGTACGTAGAGATTAATCCAGAAGACGCGGCGGCTCTTGGCATTAAGGAAGATGATTTAGTAAATATCACTTCAAGACGTGCTACCTGCAAGATGAGAGCAAAGCTTAATGGCCGTGGCACACCAAAGCCGGGTGTTGTGTATGCTTCCTTCCATGACCAGGTGCAGGAGCGCATGATTAATTTTGTTTTGCTGGATGCTTTTGACCCAGGTTCTAAACAGCCTGAATACAAGGTTTGTGCAGTTCGCTTGAGTAAGGCTTAAGGGGGCGGAGTATGGCGATTTCAGGAATTATTGTCAAGGTGCAGTTAGGTTTGCTTGATGAAGTGAAAGCGGTGCTTGACTCTATGGATAATATCAGTGTGGAGGCAGTTTCACCTAATAAGGAGATTGTAGCGGTGATGGAATCCAAAAGCCTTGACGATATGAAGAAGGAATGCTTTGCATTGGAGAAAATAGCTGGTGTTATAGGTGTTTACCCCAGCTTTGTTACAACAGAAGACGAGATAGAAGAATAAATTTAGTAATGAGGGACTGTCTGAGGATGGTCCCTTTTTATGATGCCGTTGATTGTTTTTAAGGTTTTTTATTGACAAACTAACGATAGGTAGGTATAATATACTTTAAATTGGAGGGGAATACATGGCACGAGAAAATACCAAACAGCAAATACTTGAAGCTGCCTTAGAATTATTTTCTGAAAAAGGTTTTGAGGCTTCGAGCATGTCTGAAATTGCTGATACAGTAGGTATAAAAAAAGCTTCTTTATATTGT
>CALZDE010000041.1 GCA_945637225.1 uncultured Selenomonadaceae bacterium | reverse complement strand
GCTGTCATAGGAAGAAAATGCTTGTTGCATTTTCATGATTGAGGGCGTTATAAGTCACACCTTTCTATATTTTATTACTTAGTCAGACTTACCAACTCGGTGGAATACATAGACAAATCAACCAAATCCTGAGTTGACTTCTCAATAGCGGCAGTCTGCTCGTCAACCATAGAAGCAGTATTGTTAGCCTTTCTTACAGTCTCATTTACTGCGATGGTAATCTGAGCGGTAATTTCTTGAATCTTATCTACAGTATCACTGGAACTTCCTGCCAGCTTGCCGATTTCCTCAGCTACGACACTGAAGCCTGCACCAGCAGTACCAGCACGAGCCGCCTCGATGGAAGCATTCAGACCTAAAAGTCTTGTCTGCTTTGCAATATCCTTAATGAGACTGGTGAACTCATTAATCTTGCTGGAAATCTCATTTACTTCCTGAATACCCTTATTGAGTGCTTCCTGATTGGCGCTTACATCATTAGCAGTTGCGTTCAGTTCCTGCATAGTAGCAGATACATTGGTAAGCTTCTCATTGATGAAAGCCGCAACATTGGCGAGACGCTGTTTATAGATACCAATTCTGGAAACGGCCTCAGCTACCTGAGCCATCATATCTACTGCCGCTGCAAGGCTTTCTCTGTCTACACTGCGGTTACGCTCAACATCTCTTGCACTTTCAAGATAATCATCCTCATTAACCTTCAGTTCTCTAGCTACACGACGGATGTTCTCCTCATCCAAAGGCTTAGTCAGCACCTGACCGCCTACGATAGTACCCAGCTGATGACCATCAATCATAATAGGAGTTGCAAAGTCAGTCATGCCAGTATGACATTCATAAACTGCTGGACGGCCAGTACGAGAAGCCTGAGAACCGCCATTACGGCCACATTCCTTACAACGCTGTGCCCCCTTTTCAGTGCCTCTTGTCATCTTCATGCAGAAATCGCAGAAGTTAGTAGGTCTAGTGATAGGATTACCATCTATATCATTAGTGATAACAGCAAAATTAAGGCTCTTGCCGAAAGCGTCCTGCACCTTCTGCAGAAAATCTACGCTGATAATATCTGTTAATTTGAGATTATCATAATCTATATTCATGTTGATAGAAGCCATTTATCATCCATCCTCCTAAATATTACGCTCACTTCATTTACAGTAATTATTTTGCCAAATTATAAAGCTCAGACGCAGACATGGAAAGCTCTACCAAATCCTGAGTTGACTTTTCAATAGCTTCGGTCTGCTGGCTTACAATCTCAGCTGTCTGCTCACCCTTTTGAACAGTCTCATTTACTGCGATGGTAATACGAGCGGTGATTTCCTGAATCTTATCTACAGTATCACTGGAGCTTCCTGCCAGCTTGCCGATTTCTTCAGCTACGACACTGAAACCTGCACCAGCAGTACCAGCACGAGCCGCCTCGATGGACGCATTCAGGCCTAAAAGTCTTGTCTGCTTTGCAATATCCTTAATGAGACTGGTGAACTCATTAATCTTGCCAGAAATTTCATTAACCTCCTGAATACCTCTGTTCAGCTCACCCTGATTAATATTTACATTGTTAGCGGTAGCAGTCAGTTCCTGCATGGAAGCGGAAATATTAGTCAGCTTCTCATTGATGAAGTTAGCTACACCAGTAAGATGAGCCTTATATTCACCAATATCAGAAACAGAAGATGCAATCAGCTTCAGCAGTTCGCTACTGTTATACAACATGTCACTGTTCATGCACTTCACTTCATTAAGAAGCGCAATTAAAGAATCTGGGTCTGTATTAAATGCACCAGCACAACGACGGGCAGCCTCCTCATCTACAGGTCCCTTCAAAATAGGGCCAGCTACAATAGCACCCATCGAATTGCCATTAATCACGATAGGAGCCACAATTTCTGTCAGTCCCAAACGGTCACGGCTAGCACTATCTGCATCACGCTTCAGTTTGTGAAAAAAGCCATTTCTGTCTGCAGGGGTTGTCACCATATTGCCATCAGCATCTATGATAGCTACTGCTACACCATACGCCTTGGAAAAGCTGTCCTGAAAATTCTGCAAAAACTCTACATCCAGCAGTTCAGCCAAACTTACTTTTTCAATACCGTCATTAAAATCCATTAAAATTCCCTCCTGAAAACGTATTTCTAACGCACATGACCTTTTCTTTCGAGAAAATCTCTGCCCGTATACAATTCCCCTAGTACATAATATCCAAAATATACTTACTTTTTATTAATCACTATCACAATTGTATCACAAATCTTCAAAAAAAGAAATAGAAAATTTGAGCCAATGTAACAATTTTCAAAATTTTACCACAAAGTTTCTTACTTCATTCTCTTATACTATGTATGTTTCGACACTAAAAATAAAAATCCTGCTAAAAAAACAAAAGCCTGCAAGAAAATATCTTGCAGACCGGTTTCATATTTTATCCCTTAGCCGATTCAGAATTATATACATCCTTCAATAATGTTTCTTTTCTCAAAGAACGGCATTCACAGTTTTTTTCTTTATTGGCAAGGATTCTTATCGCGTCTAAAATAATTCTGCCTATCCCGTCAGCGTCATCATAGAAAATATCACTCATTGTTTCATGAGACCATTTTTTTATACCCTCGCCATAATTTACTGTATAGTACACGCCAGCATAGCAGGCACCAATTTCCCTTGCAAGGTAAACCTCTGGGCAGATACTCTGTCCTACAATATCAGCATGCCCCTTCAGCATGGCAATTTCTGCCGGACTTTCAAAATGACGGCCATCAGTATTTGCGTAAACACCTCTTGTAAAGATACGGCCATCAAAATGCTTCTTAGTGGATTCAATGAGTGCCTGACGTATTTCAGGACAAAGTGCGTCACGCATGACGAGAAGATACCTGCCATCCAGCATAACGTCCTTGCGCATGGACATATCAAGGTAATCATCAGGAATGAGAAAATCCCTTATATCCAAAAGAGTATTGACAGTACCTACACCGCCCTCAGAAATGATATTTTCCACTCCTGCCTCACGGAATACCCAAAACACCTGACGGGACGCGTCTGCACGCGTAACACCGCTTCGCCAGCCATGCATTTTGACTGTTAAAACTCGTGTCTCACCAACAGAAAATAGTCTCATAGCAGGACTTTCACCATAAGGAGTCGCAAAGCGCAGATTATCCTCTAATATTTTTACATCATCACCAGTAAAATTTGCTGGAAAATTACTTGATAAGGTACCAGAACCACCTACTACACCAAAGCTGGCACTGGGAATTTTATTTTCACTCATAATCAAAATCTCCTGATTATATTATACTTTGTATCACGCTGAGCGGCTTCTCTGCCAGCACCCTTTATCATGTCCACCATCTTGTTGATAGACATTTCATAAGCTGTACCAGCGGCTCTTACCACATTTTCCTCCAGCATGATACTGCCCAAATCGTCACCGCCAAAGCCCAAGGTAAGCTGACCGATTCGCTCGCCCTGAGTAACCCATGAGCCTTGAATATGAGGAATATTATCCATATAAAGCCTGCTTACTGCCAAATTGCGCATGTAATCCCAGCCAGAGGTTTTTTCACCGCCTAATTCTGTATTGCCCGGCTGAAATGTCCAGCTGATAAACGCTCTGAAACCGCCAGTCTTATCCTGAAGCTGACGTATCTTCTCCATGTGCTCAATGCGCTGTGCCATGGTCTCGCCAAAGCCGATAACCATTGTTGCGGTGCTTTCCATGCCGATTTTGTGAGCTGTTTCCATCACATGAAGCCAGTCCTCAGTCATGATTTTCTTTGGGCTGACACGCTTTCTCACTTCATCAACGAGAATTTCTGCACCACCGCCAGGAAGGCTTGAAAGACCTGCATACTGAAGTCTCTTTAAGCAGTCCTCTATGGAAATACCTGCCTGCTGAGCAAAATACTGAATTTCCGTAGCGGTAAAGGAATGTATTACAATAGAAGGGAACTTTTCACGGATAGAGCGGAGCATATTTTCATAATACTCCAAACCCAAATCAGGATAAAGACCGCCCTGAATCATTACCTGAGTACCGCCAGCATCCACAGTCTCCTGTACCTTCTGCAAAATTTCCTCAATCGTCAAAAGATAAGCGTCCTTGCTTTCCTTACGGCGGAAAAAGGCACAGAATTTACATTCATTCTTGCAGACATTGGTATAATTTATATTTCTATCCACAATAAAGGTAACAGTATTGCCAAAAAGCTTTTCCCTGATGGCATTTGCTTCCCTGCCAAGAGCAATCGGATCGCCACTGGTGAGCATTTCTATACCCTGTTTTTCGGTGTATCTCATCATTCGCCCTCCCTGATAGGATGATAGAAGGTATCTCTCTCCACAGGAATATAGCCTGCTTCGGTGATAATCTTCTGCAATCTGCTCTTAGTAATACCTGTATTAGTCTTTGCACCAGCGGCATGAATTATCTTTTCCTCGCCAATAGTGCCGTCCAAGTCATCCGCCCCAAAACCAAGAGCCATTTGAGCAACAGGCATGGTCAGCATAATCCAGAACGCCTTGATATGGTCGATATTATCAAGCATAAGGCGGAACATCGCCATCATTTTCATATCCTCCCATGAGCCGACACGCTTCAAATGAGAAAGCTGGGTATTGGCAGGATGGAAAGGAAATGCTACAAATGCCTGAAAACCATGAGTTTCATCCTGAATTTCCCTAAGCGTAATAAGGTGCTGTAATCTTTCCTCGATGGTTTCCACATGCCCGTACATCATGGTACAGTTGGTGCGAATACCCAATTTATGTGCAGTTTTCATGGTATGAATCCACTGTGTCGCAGTTGCCTTCTTTGGACAGATTATTTCTCTCACCCTGTCAGAAAGAATTTCCGCACCACCGCCTGGCAAGGATGAAAGACCTGCTTCCTTTAAGATTGAAAGCACTTCCTTCACAGATTTTCCTGTCATTTCCGCAAAATGCACAATTTCCACCGGAGTAAATGCCTTTATATCCGCATTAGGCAAAGCATTTTTTACCTGCTTGACTATGTTCAGATAATACTCAAACGGCTTATCCGGGTGCAGGGCACTTACAATATGAATTTCACCTAGGTTTTTAACAGTTTTTGCTTCAGCAAGGATACGCTCAATATCCTCTGTTTCCAGCGTAAATCCACGCTTATCTCCCTTTTCGCACTGAAAGGCACAGAGAGGACAGCCGGAAGTACAGATATTAGTGAGATTGATATGGCGATTTACATTGTAGTAAACCTCCTTACCGCTTTTTCTTTCCTTTGCTTTTCTGGCACATTCTGCTAAAAATAATAAGTCATTATCGTTATAGAGAGCAAGTCCTTCCTCCAAGGAAAGACGTTCCCCATTAACTGCTTTTTTCTTAGCAATTTCTAAAATATTTTCCATCAGAACTTCCTCAAAATATTGAAATTACAGTCACAGGCCGCAGGAATCCTGCCCGCTTCCCTAATGATATCTATAATTGTATCCTCACGCAAGGCTGTTGGGCTTGTTGCTCCTGCATCGTGAAGAATTGTTTCCTTGTGAATGGTACCGTCAATATCGTTGGCACCAAAGCCAAGAGCCACCTGAGCAACTGGAACAGTCAACATTACCCAATATGCCTTGATATTTTGGAAATTATCCAGCATAAGCCTTGAAATTGCCATTGTACGAAGGTCATCCCACATGCTTGTCTGCTTTATAGTCTTGCCTAATTCTGTATTCTTTGGCAAAAATGGGAAACAGATAAATGTCTGGAAACCGCCAGTCTCGTCCTGCAAATCACGAAGCTTTAAAAGATGGTCAACACGTTCCTCTAAGGTTTCAATATGACCGTAAAGCATGGAAGCATTTGTCTTTAAGCCCATGAGGTGTGCCGTTCTTGCTACCTCCAGCCACTGGTCAGCAGTTGCCTTGTTAGGACAAAGCTCGTTGCGGATTCTGTCGGAAAGAATTTCAGCACCACCGCCAGCAATAGCCTGCAAGCCTGCCCCCATCAGCTTCTCCAGCACTTCCTTAATGCTGAGGCCGGAAATCTTAGAAAAATGGGTAATCTCTACACCTGTAAAACCCTTTAAATATAAATTAGGAAATTCATCGTGAATATCCTGCAAAATTTTCAGATAATCATCAAAGCTCCATGTTGGATGAAGTCCGCTGACTACGTGAAGTCCTGCCAAATTAGGGTCCTTCATAGCATCACGCACTACGTCCTTAGCCTGCTCTACCGTCATAGCATAAGCACCCGGCATATCCTCATCCCTGCCAAAAGCACAAAACTTACAGCGTGAGGTGCAGATGTTAGTTAAATTTACGTGGCAGTTCACATTATAGTAAACTATATCTCCGCATTTTTTCTTGCGCACATAATCAGCCATCGCTCCCAGCCAGGCAATATCCTTACAATGAAAAAGGCGAATACCGTCTTCCCTGCTGAGTCTTTCCCCATTTAATATCTTGTTCTCTATATCCTTGTATTCTTCATTAGTAAACAAGATGGCCCCTCCTAAAAATAAGTGTACTAATCAATATTAATATACACTATGAATAATGTATACAATGTCTAATCGTGAAAAAACTGAGGTTGCCCTCAGTCTTATCACAAAATATTTATTTATCTTAATTTCATTACACGGTCTAATATTTCTCCTGCCAGGGAATCCTTGCTTGCCATAGGCAGTTCCTCAATATTGCCATCTCTGGTAATAATCTTGATGATATTAGTATCGGTATTAAAGCCAGCACCCGGCTTAGAAACATCATTCGCAATAATCATGTCAAGATTTTTCTTCTGAATTTTCTCCTTGGCATAATCAATAAGCTTCTGAGTCTCAGCCGCAAAGCCAACTAAGGTCTGCTTCTGCTTCAATTCACCTAATTCCTTCAGGATATCAGGATTTTTTTCTAAATGAAGAACTAATTCCTCATCCTTCTTCTTTATCTTGTGGTCAGAAACATTCTTTACACGGTAATCTGCAACTGCCGCCGCCTTGATGACGATATCCACAGAAGGATATTCCGCCAAAACAGCCTCACGCATACTTGAAGCAGACTCTATTTTGATGGTCCTCACACCTTCTGGCGGAGTCAGGGCTGATGGCCCGGAAACAAGAATTACCTCTGCACCACGCTTCTTTGCTTCCCTTGCAATAGCATAACCCATTTTACCGCTGGAACGATTGCCAATATAGCGCACAGGGTCAATCGGCTCATAAGTGCCTGCCGCAGTAACAAGTACCTTCAAGCCAGCCATAGAAGCGGTCTTTGCAAAGTAGTTTTCTACAAAAGCCACAATGTCCACAGGCTCAGGAAGCCTTCCCACGCCATTTATCCCGCATGCCAAATGTCCACTTGCAGGAGGTATCATATTCCAGCCTAAATTATTCAGCTTGGAAATATTCTCCTGTGTAAGAGGATTGGTATACATATTGCTGTTCATGGCAGGCGCATAGACAATAGGTGCCTTCGTCGCCAAAAGGGTAGTAGTCAGCATGTCATCAGCCATACCACAGGCCGCTTTTGCAATAAGATTAGCCGTAGCAGGTACGATAAGCACCATATCAGCTAAATTTGCCAAGGCAATATGCTCTACGTTCCACTGAGTAACCTCGCCCCACATAGTGGTAGTAACAGGATTACCGCTGATTTCCCTAAAAGTCAGCTCGGTCACGAAATTGGTGGCGCCCTTGGTCATGATAACATGGACCTCTGCACCAGCTTTTCTGAGACGGCTGGCAACCTCTACAGCCTTGTAAGCAGCAATACCGCCAGTCACCCCAAGAACTATTTTTTTATCTTTCAGCATAGCCATTATTTGATACTCAGCCTAGTGCGCTCGTAAGTAATCTTATCCTCAAAAATTTCTTCCATAGCGTTGGTAACGTCCTTAGTGGAACGGCGCTCTGCAGTAACAGGGCGGTCTTCGTCAAGCATCTGACGGGTACGCTTTGCTGCTAAGGTAACCAAAGTATAACGGCTGTCAACCTTTGGCATAAGCTCATCTAAGGAAGGGGTTACGATATTCATATTAAAAGGATTGTTTACGCTCATTAAAAATTTCTCCTCTCAAAATCACTTTTTTAATTCATCTAACACATCAATGTTGCGGGAAACAGCACAGTGCTCAGCAATACGTATTGATTCAATGGTGGCAACGGCATTTTCTACCTCATCATTCACCACTACATAGCCGTACTGCTTGCCAATCTCTATTTCCTCACGGGCTGCACCTAATCGTCTAGCCAAGGATTCTTCTGTCTCAGAACCTCTGCCACGGATACGCTTCTCCAATTCTGCCAAAGATGGCGGAATCAGATAAATGAACAGTCCCTCTGGTACTTTAGCCTTTACCTTCATGGCACCCTGAGTATCAATCTCCAAAAGAATATCCTCACCAGCTGCCAGCTTTTCCTGAATTTTTTTCAGTGGTGTACCATAGTAATTGCCATAAACCTCAGCCCATTCCAAAAGCTCATCATTGGCAATCATTTTCTCAAATTCTTCCTTTGTATGGAAATAATAATTTACACCATCCACTTCACCAGCACGTGGCTGACGAGTAGTAGCAGATACAGAATAACCAAGATTTTTGGCAATCTTACGCCATGCATCACAAACCGTACCCTTGCCAGTACCGGATGGACCTGATACTACAATTAAAAGACCTTTACTCATCCTTGTCATTCCTTTTATTCTTCTAAATCGTCATATAAATCATCTTCAAGCTTGCTTCCATTAAGCCTTCTGTATATAGTTTCCGGCTGAACAGAGGTCAAAAGCACATAGCCACTGTCGGTAACAATAACAGCTCGCTTCTTTCTGCCATAGGTAGCATCAATCAGCTTATAATTTTCTTTCGCGTCCTGCACTAATCGTTTGATAGGTGCTGATTCAGGAGCCACGATTGCAACTATCCTGTTAACCGCTACCAAATTTCCATAGCCGACATTTATCATTTTTACATCCATAAGAACTGCCTTACTCTATATTCTGAATCTGTTCGCGAACCTTCTCAATTTCAGCCTTTGCATCAACCACAAGCTGAGAAGCTCCAGCAGAATTAGCCTTAGAAGCAACAGTATTGACCTCACGGTTCATTTCCTGAATTAAGAAATCAATCTTACGGCCTACAGGCTTATCTGAAGCCAGCAGAGCATTCAGCTGGTCAAAATGACTGCGCAGGCGTACTATTTCCTCAGTATAATTAATGCGGTCTGCATACATGCCAACTTCCTGAATGATACGGTTTTCATCAACATCACTCTTTGGCAAAATCTCAGCCATAACCTTATCCAGACGCTGACGATACTGCTCCACAAGCTGAGGTGCCAATACCTCCAGTCGGTCTGCATATTCCTGCAATGTATCAATACGTGACAGCAGGTCGGACTCAATGTTCTGACCCTCAGCAATACGCATATCAACAAGATTTTTCAATGCCATTTCCAAAGCACTGAGCAGTACATCACGGCCTGCTTCAAGATTTGCAGCTTCCTGATCTACCTTCATAACATCAGGATAGGAAGCAATCACCGTTGGACTGCTGACAACAGGCATACCAAGCTCATCGCTGATTTCCTTCAAAGCGTCATAATACGCTCTAGCCAGTCCCTTGTCTACATTGATAACGACATTGGAATCACGCTTATCCTGAAAAGAAACGTTGACGTCAATCTTGCCACGGGATAAAAATTCCTTTATCGTCTTGACAATATCATTCTCAAACAGAGCCAGGCTGTAATGCATGTGGAGATTAGTCTCCAAATAACGCTGATTAACAGATTTCAGCTCAACATGAACCTTAAATTCTTCATTCTCACAATCACCAGCACCAAAGCCGGTCATGCTCTTAATCATATTTCCACCTCATATTCACCGGAGTAAACTTCCTCTGCTGGACCAGTCATAAAGAGGTGATTATTCTCAGCCCACTCAACTGTCAGCTTACCGCCATCAAGCTGAATTTCTGCTTTACGGTCAGCAAGGCCATTGAGAACTGCTGCTGTAAGAGTAGCACAAGAACCAGTACCGCAAGCTAAAGTAACTGCCGCACCACGCTCCCATACACGCATACGGATATGCTGACGGTCAATAACCTCTACAAATTCTGCATTTACCTTGCGAGGAAATTTCTCATGCTTCTCAAAAAGAGGGCCGTATTCATAGATAGGGAATTTCTCTGCATCATCAACAAAGGTAACACAATGAGGGTTGCCCATAGAAACACAGGTCATCTTAAAGGTCTTGTCCTTAACGGTAATATCCTCAGAAATAACCCTGTTCATGCCAAAGCCAGCTACTGGAATATTATCACCCTCTAAAACTGGCTCTCCCATATCAACACGAACCTGAGATTTCCTGCCAGTTTTCTCCATGCGAGGAACAAGAATACCTGCACCAGTTTCTACGGTAAATTCAGTTTCCTTCACCATGCCGAGATTGTATGCTAAAGCCGCAAAACAGCGGATACCGTTACCGCACATCTCAGCCTCACTGCCGTCAGCATTGATAATCCTCATGCGGATATCAGCCTTATCAGAAGGAAGCAGAAGAATGATACCGTCAGCACCAATGCCATAATGACGGTCACAGGCAGCCTTAGACACAGCAGCATAATCCTCCTCAGCAATAGCATTAGCAAAGCCGTCAATCATGACAAAATCATTGCCACAGCCCTGCCACTTGGTAAAAGGAAATTTAATCAGCTTACCCAAAATATTCACCTCACGATATACTAAAGGTGTCTTTATTACAAATCCTACTTGATTTCAAAGACACTACATTTATATTATTTTACTATGTTTCTTCAATATATGCAAGTATTTTTCAAAAATATGTTCACACTTTAACTTCCGATAATTTTCACATTCAAAAAGACCGCCTCATAATGAAACGGTCTTCTCAGCACATGATTTATTCTTTATGCATTAGTGAAAACACGATATTTCTCGTTAATTTCCTCAATAATACCTGCAAATGTATCAGACTTGTAGCTCTTCTTGAGATATGTTCTTACACTCTCTACCTTGTCTGGATCTGCATCTGGCAATAATGAATTTTTAATAGAAGACAGCTCTGCTTCAAGCTGAGAAATGCATGCCGCATTATATGCCTTCTCTATTGCCTGTACAGCCTCAAGAGCATCACTGCCATCAGCCTTGACAGAAATATTCTCATGGTTTGGATGGCCCAGGAAGCTTATCATTCCCAGCATGCTCTTAGCATCGACTTCTTCAGCACCATCAGTCAAAAAGATTCTCCCCTTGAACTTTGCAGCCTCGTTGACAATAACGGATGTTGGACGTGCATGGATGTAAGGATTGTTAGCAATTAACTGCTTTTCAACCATTTCAAAACTCCTCCTCTAAATTGATTACCCTAGTTTTTAAGAAAGTATACCCTGCAAATGTAAGTAGCATTCCTGGAAATTTTTGCCAGACTTCTGACACATTTCCTTTACACTTTCATATTCAGGATAACACTTAATTTCCCCTGTTGGCAAGGTGCATACCTTCACCTTGAAATGACCCCATTCAGTACCTACTAACGCCGTCTCCCTTTCAAGTACTGTACGCTTATATTCTGTGCGTCTGATACCAATGGTAGTAGTCTCTCTAAATAATATATTCTCCAAAGAAATGCGATTTTCCTCTTTGCAAATCACATTTAATAGGTAAGCAGGACGATTTTTTTTCATAAAAATTGGTGTATAGTATACATCCTTTGCTCCAGCTTCCATCAGAAGCCCCATGACATAGCCGAGGTTTTCGCCTGTACTGTCATCAATATTAGTTTCCAGCTTGATGATAGAATCCTGTATTTCTTCCTCTGCCACATCAAGAAGCATTACACGCAAAATACTTGGTACACTGTAACTTCTCTTGCCTGCACCGATACCAATCTTCTCAATCATGTAATTCTCTGGAAGTATGCCTGATGTCTTTAATGCCGCTACAGAAGCCGCACCTGTAGGTGTCAGCAGTTCACCCTGCACATCAGAAATATGAAGCTGAAGCTTCTGCTGACTGACGATATTTGCTACTGCTGGCACTGGAACAGGCATAATGCCATGCTGACAGCGTATAGTACCCGTACCATCAGTGAGATTGCGTACCACAATATCTTCCACGCCCAAATCATCAACACAAATGGCAATTGTGAGAATATCTACTATGGAATCCACTGCCCCTACCTCATGGAAATGCACCTCCTGAAGTGTACTGCCATGAGCCTTAGCTTCTGCCTCACCCAAAATAGTGAAAATCCTCGTTGCAATATTACGGGCATTATCTGAAATATCTGCCTTATTAATGATTTCCATTACATCCGCAAGCTTCCTATGCTCGTGATG
>CALZDE010000040.1 GCA_945637225.1 uncultured Selenomonadaceae bacterium | reverse complement strand
CGTGATACTGGCAAGAAATATTATGGCAAGACTATGGATGTTCTTACGGTTCACTACAAGAGAAAAAAAAGTCCTGTTACCCGCTACAAATCAACTTGCAAAGGTAACAAAGAATGGCAGAGACCCTGAATGGATTCGTTTCTGTCACATGCTTTACTATAACTCCAATAAGCATCAGAGAGATTTTTCTATTATCTGATGGTTAATATTTTTTACCAGGGGACCCTCGGTAATTTAAGCCTGTGGAGCTTCTAGGGGCGTTGAAGCAGGAACTGCTGTAATAGGCAGAGGTCAAAGTAGATATTATTAGCAAAGCCGTCAGCTGATCACTGGCGGTTTTTGCTTAGAAAAAATCACTAACCCCTGAGGAGTTAGTGATAATTCAATTTCGGTATATTTGATTTTAGCTATGTGCGTCAAGGAATGGTCCAAATTCTTGATATGGCATAGGCTTGGAGAAGAAGTAGCCCTGACCATAGTGACAGCCGTTAGCTAATAATAATTCCTCCTGTTCCTGTGTTTCTATGCCTTCGCAGATAATCTGCATATTCAGGTCGTGACCCATGCGGATAGAGTTTCTGAGGATTGCTGTCATACGCTGGGAGCCTTGGGATTCATTGAGCATTGTTTTATCAAGCTTCATTACGTCCAAAGGCAAGAAGTTAAGCAACATTAATGAGGAATAGCCGGAGCCGAAATCGTCCATAGATACCTTGAAGCCCATATCATGCAGGCTGTGGATAATATCTAGGGCATGCTTCTGCTGGCTTGGATTATCCATATCAAAGGCTGTTTCGGTCAGCTCCAATTCAATGAGGTGATGAGGGATGTCATATTCGTTCATCAGTTCATCAATTTTTTCTAAATAGCGGTCTTCTGTCATATGCAGCCGTGACTGATTAACTGAAATAGTTACAACATTTTCTCCTGCATCAAGACGTTTTCTGAGCCACAGACAGGTTTTTCTCAGCATGTAGAAATCAAGCTGTACGACAAAGCCGGTATGTTCAAATACTGGGATGAACTGGTCCGGGAAAAGCTTTCCCATCTTACTGCTTGTCCAGCGTACAAGGGCTTCAGCACCTATGCACTTATGAGTTTTTATTTCATATTTTGGCTGTAGCCACAGTTCGTATTCCTCATCCTTCAGTGCCTGCTCCATGCAGTCCTCAATACGCTGACGGAGCTTCAGCTGGTCTTCCATTGCTACATCGAATACCTTCATTTGCAGTTTGGTGTCGATGATTTCATGATAAGCTACATCAGCACAGGATATAAGCTGTTGAATTGGTGTATAAGGTGTTTTTACAGGACAAATTCCTGCTTTGAAATTAGTACGCAGTTCAATGCCTTCCATAGTAAAATTGTGAGGCTGTTTTAAAAGGTCCTGAATGTTGGTAAGGATGTATGATGGTGTACTGCCCTGAGCTAAAATGATAATTTTGCCGTGGTTGCTGTCCACACAGAGCTTTGCTACCCACAGTTTACTGCAGAGCTTGTTGCCCCATTCTTTAAGCTCCATAGCCAGAGGCTTCTGACCATGAATTTCTGACATGAGAGTCCAATTGGCAATACCGAATAAAACCACCGCAAGATGAGTGTTATTCAGCATGCGCTTATGAATAGCCATTGGTGCAGTTTCCTCGAACCATCTGTAGTTGTGCAGTCCTGTCATATAGTCATTGTAGGCTAATTCTGCAACCTGCTTGGAATGCTTTTGGTGGTTGTAGATGATATATACCATGATGGAGAGTACTACCCCGAAGAAGGCTATAACTGCCATAACGACCTGACGTGGGTAATTATAAATAATGGAAGCCGCAGTATTGGTCTGAACAGCATACATCATTTCATTGTTGATAATGCTCTGTATCTGATTGCGGTTCAGGAGATGAAATTCTTTATTCAAAATAGAAAGAAGTCTCAAATCACTGTTTTCATTGATTGCCGCTGATACGTGGTGAGAAAATGCTATTTCTTTTGAGCTTTGCAGATTAAGATAGTTTCCTTGCCATATATTGTACATAGCTGTGATGTTATTAAGGTAAACTACATCTGCTTTTTTGCTGTTGACTGCTTCAAGAGATTCCTCAATGCTGTTGCAATAATAACGGTCAGGGTAAGCATAACGTGTTTCAACAAACTTTCTGGTGTATGTATGACCGTTTATGCAGGCGACTTTCGGCTGACTAGGAAGACTGTCGCTGATACGTGTAACAGGTACGTAATCAATGGAAAGGTATGGTGTAGTCAGTCGAAGATGATTTTTTAATGCCGTAGGAACATCGCAGTATATATCTGCAATAAAATCAGCATCACCGTCGGAAAGCACTGTGTAAGGGTCAGTGCCCTCTCCTAAAGGACGCACCTCAAGCTGTATATCTAAATCGTCAATAATACGTTTCAAAACTTCTGCAATAACACCCTTATGAACACCGTTTTCAAAGTAGGAATAAGGACGCTGATTGTCTGTAGCGAGTACCTTCAATACCTTTTTTTCTTTCAGGTATTCTTTTTCGGCTTCGGTGAGAGGTATTCTTTCGAAATTGGTAGTATAGAATTCCTTTGATAGTCTTGTGCGCAAATCAGGGTCACATATATCCATCGCATTCATGGCAAAGGATAAATGATTAAAAAGCTCGGTATTACTTTTGCTGGTGACGAGATACACAGGCTCTATGTCAAAAATGCGATAATTAGTATCCCGAGAAGGGAATGTCCACATACTGATAAAACCATCCAGCTGTTTATCATTGTAGGCATTGTTCATATCGCTGAAACTGTCATAGGTGTTGAGACTGTAATTTATTCCATACATGGAAGCCATGCGTGAGAAGCTGTCATTTTTGAGAACTCCTGCCAGTGTGCCAAGACGAAAATGAGGATGATTATTTTCGTTTTCTATGGAATTATTGCGAAGAGCAATATAATGGAAAAAATGTCCAATGGATATTCTTGTAATGGAGGCGTTTGGGATAGTCAGTATATCTCCGGGTGCACCAATCATGATGTCTATTTCATTATTGCTGAGACGGCGGACACATTCATCCCATGTACCAGGCACATAGGTATAGTTCCAATCTGCATAGCCGGACAACATTTCCATATAGCAGTATGCATAGCCGGAATAACTGTTTCTGGAAACCGCAGTGAAAAAATTAGGCATATCAACATAGCCGATACGCACATTTTGTTGAGCATCTGCTTTTGGCGGACAGAAAAGAATACCTGCTATCAATAATATGATACATGCCAAGTTGCCAAAGTAACTCCAATAGCATTTCATGAGTTTATCCATTTTCCCAAACAACCTTTCCAAACAAATTATCCCACCAACTTTACTATGATAATTCGACTTTTTTTTAAAAAAACCTTCTTTTTGCGATTGTATATTGTATTTTTTTTACATTAATGATAAAATACTATGGGAATGTAATTAAGATTTTACAGGAGGTAAATAGAATTGGCAATTTTAGATATAAAGAAAGCTGGTACGTTAGTACTGAAGGAGAAGTGCGAGCCTGTTACTGATTTTGGTGCGCCTGCATTACGCCGTCTTTTAGATGATATGGCAGAGACTATGTATAAAGCTAATGGTATAGGTCTTGCAGCTCCGCAGGTTGGCAAGGCTATTCAGGTAGTTGTCATTGATGTTGATGACGACAAGCATGGTCTTATTGAGCTGATTAATCCTAAGATTATTCGCAAGTCCGGCTGTGAGGTGGATACCGAGGGCTGTTTAAGCGTACCAGAGATTTTTGGCGATGTGGAGAGAGCTGCCAAGGTGACTGTCGAGTATTACAACCGTCGTGGCAAGAAGCAGAAAATGACCGGCAATGGTCTTTTAGCACGTTGCATTCAGCATGAATTAGACCATTTAGAGGGTACCTTGTTCATTGATAAGGCTACCAGCCTGCGTAAAGAAAAGTAAGGAGGGGATTACATGAAGGCAATTTTCATGGGAACTCCCGATTTTGCGGTACCATGTCTGAAATCCCTTTGTGATGTGGCAGAGGTTATTGCGGTTATTACTCAGCCTGATAAGCCAAAAGGCAGAGGTAAGAAAATGCAGCCTACTCCTGTGAAGGTAGAGGCTTTGGAGCGCAATATTCCAGTTTATCAGCCAGAGAAGGTAAAGACACCTGAATTTACTGCAAAATTAAAGGAAATGGCTCCTGATATTATTATCGTAGTGGCTTTCGGTCAGATACTTTCTCAGGAAATTCTCGATATTCCTAAGTATGGCTGTGTCAATGTCCATGCTTCTCTTTTACCTCGTTACCGTGGAGCGGCGCCTATTCACTGGTGCATTATCAACGGTGAGAAGGAAACCGGCGTTACTACTATGTACATGAATGCTGGTCTTGATACTGGTGATATGCTCTTAAAGAGTCACGTGGATATTACTCCTGAAATGACTACTGCAGAGCTTCATGATATTCTCATGGAGCAGGGTGCAGGGCTTTTGGTGGAAACTGTTAAGCAGATAGAAGCAGGCACCATCAAGAGGGAAAAGCAGGATGACAGCCTTTCTAATTACGCCAAGATGCTGAACAAGGAAACAGGTCACATCAATTGGAATGAAAGTGCAGAGAAGCTTCACAATTTAATCAGAGGTCTTAATTCCTATCCAGTAGCATGGAGTACCTTAAATGGCAATGCTTATAAATTCTGGCTGTCCAAGGTAGCAGAAAACAGCTATGACGTATCCTCTGCTAAGCCGGGACAGGTAATTGCTGTTCACAAGAAGGGCTTTGCAGTGGCTACAGGTGATGGTGTTTTAGAGATTTTAGAAATTCAGCCTCCTAGCAAGAAGCGTATGTCAGCAGGAGATTTTGTCCGTGGTCATGGTGTGTCAGAAGGTGACTGCTTTGAGTGTTAACATGGTTAATACAGCCGGGGAAGCGATTATTCCGCCAAAATTAGAAAAAAAGCTTTTTCTCAGTCTCTTTGTCGGTGCGTTCTGCCTGATAAGCCTTTTGACGATGGCTATGTGGAAAATAGCCTATCTAGGTTTGGCAGAAATTCAGCAGGATTTGCCTTTGCTGATAGGAGCGGTATTGGGAATAGTGTTTCTCTTTGCTCTTTTGGGGGTAATAAATTTATTTTTTTCCTTGAAGGGGTGGAAATTTCCTATTCCGTTTAGGGGAAAGACTTATGCAGTAGTGAATTTCCTTTATCCTGTGGTTGTGCTTTTGGGAAAGGTATTAAAAATAGATTTGCGCCGTATCGAGGCTTCCTTTGTGGCGGTCAGCAATCAGATTGTGCGAAATACAAGGCTTAAGGTACCGGCAGACAGGCTTTTGGTGGTGACACCTCACTGTCTTCAGAAGGCAAGCTGTCCCCATAAGATTACACGTGACCCTAATAACTGCAAGAGATGTGGCGGCTGTGATGTAGGTGCTATGGTCACTCTGGCAGAGGAAATGGGCTTTAATTTCTTTGTGGTAACAGGTGGTACTTTAGCCCGTCAGATAGTGAAGAAGCTGAGACCAAAGGCTGTGCTGGCAGTAGCGTGTGAGCGTGATTTGACAAGCGGTATTCAGGATGTATATCCATTGCCAGCAGTGGGAGTTATGAATATACGCCCGAATGGTCCCTGCTATAATACTCATGTAGATATGGAAGATTTTAAACGTCAGTTAGAGGAAATTATCGAAAAACCAAACGATTGATATTGGAGTAAATATGGATAATGCAAGGGCGACTGCCCTAAAAATAATTAACGAAGTATATAATAATGGTGCCTATGCCAATGTTGCTTTAGCTAAGAATTTGCGTAATAATCCTCTTAGTGATGTAGACCGCCGTTTTGCTACGGAACTGGTTTATGGTACGGTAAAGGCAGGGGAAACTCTTGACTGGATTATCAAAAAATACATCAGCAAGCCACTGAAAAAGCTGGACGCTGTTGTCTTGAATATTCTCCGCTTGGGCGTTTATCAGATAAAGTACATGGATAAGGTGCCAGAGTCAGCGGCATGCAATGAATCCGTAGAATTAGCTAAGAAATTCACCAATGCTGGGGCGGCTAAATTTGTCAACGGTGTTCTCCGTACTATGCTGAGAGAGCCTCAGAAGGCAGATTTCCCAAATGGCAAGGGAAATGCTACGGCTGAATTAGCATTGAAGGAAATGCACCCTGAATGGCTTGTGCGCCGCTGGATTAAGGAATTTGGCTATGATGAGGCAGTAAGGCTGTGTGAATTTAATAATCAGCAGGCACCGCTTGTCCTTCGTACCAATACCTTGAAAACTAATTCTTCAGAGCTAATTCTGAATTTGGAATCAAGAGGTGTAGAGGCGCATAAATCCATGCTTGCTCCTGAAGGTGTTATTCTCGACAAGCATGGCAGTCTCGATAATTTGGAGGCTTTGCAGGAGGGCTACTGTCAGGTGCAGGACGAAAGCTCTATGCTGGTAGCGCATGTCTTAGACCCTCAGCCTAACGAATTTATCATTGATGTGTGCAGTGCGCCAGGTGGCAAGACTACCCATATTGCTTCACTGATGGAAAATAAAGGCAGGATTTTGGCTTGTGATATTTACGACCATAAGCTTGAGCGTGTACGTGAAAATGCAGAACGCCTTGGCATTGAGATTATTGAAACTGAGGAAATGGATGCCCGCGATGTAGGCGAGGAATACACAGAGATGGCTGACCGTGTGCTGGTAGACGCTCCATGCTCTGGTCTTGGCGTATTGAGAAGAAAGCCTGATTCACGCTGGAGAAAGTCAAAGGAGCTTTTAACGGAGCTTCCAAAATTACAGCTGGAGATTTTAAAAAGTGCAGGGAATGCCTTGAAAAAGGGCGGTATTCTCGTATACAGTACATGTACTATTGCCAGAGAGGAAAACCAGTCTGTTGTTGAAACGTTCTTGAAGGATAATGACAGCTTTGAGCTTCTGAATGCTGGTGAGAGACTTCCAAAATCTAGAACAGAGGAAATGGTTCAGCTCTATCCACAGCGTGATGGTACAGATGGTTTCTTTATTTCCTGCATGAGAAAGATAAAATAAATAACGTGATTTTGAGGGGTGCTTTATCAGCACCTCTTTTTCCGTGGTGTTTTGGGACTTGTTTATGGTTATATTTTGTGGTATCATAATAGATGGTGGAAAGGAGTGCCTTCAAAATGATTAATGACAGTATAAATGGAAAAATAAATATATTTGGCATGACAATTGATGAACTGAGAAATGTAATAAGTGATTTGGGAGAATCACGTTTTCGTGCTGTTCAGCTGTCAGAATGGCTTTATAAGCGCGGCCTTCAATTTTTCCCAGATATGAATAATATGCCTAAAAGTTTTATAGAAAAATTAGATAAAAAGTATACCATTCAGCGTGGTGAAAAGGTGGTTCAGTTTACCTCAGGCGACAAAAAAACAAGTAAATTTCTCATAAAATTTCATGATAATGTAGCTGTGGAAACAGTATTAATGCGACAGTCCTACGGTAACAGTATCTGCATTTCAAGTCAGGCAGGCTGTAATATGGGCTGTGCTTTTTGTGCGTCTACAATTAATGGCATGGAAAGAAATCTTACTGCTAGTGAGATGCTGGCACAGACACTTTATATAAATGACCTTTTGAAAAAGGAAGGCGAAAAGGTAGACACGATTGTCATTATGGGCAGTGGAGAGCCTTTGATTAATTATGATAATGTGGTCAGGTTTATGCGCCTTATTCATGAAGATTACTGCATGAAGCTTGGCTATCGCAATATTACACTCTCTACCTGTGGCATTATTCCGGGAATAGAACGCCTCACTCATGAAGGCATACCGGTAAATCTTTCAATTTCGCTTCATGCTTCCAATCAGGAGGTACGCAAGCAGATTATGCCTATTGCCAACAAGTATGATATAAACGATGTAGTCAAGGCGGCAGAGATATATGCTTCAGCTACTGGAAGACGTATTACCTATGAGTATATTCTCATTGAAAACGTCAATGACACAGTGGATCATGCGAAGGAATTAGTAAATCTGCTTAGAGGTCAGTTAGCAAGTGTAAATCTCATTCCTTTAAACCCAGTAACAGAGCGTGACTGGAAACAGCCATCTGCTGGCAGAGTTGAGTTCTTTAAGAATTACCTCTTGAAAAATAATGTGACTGCTACTGTCCGCAAGGAAATGGGGCAGGATATTAAGGCGGCTTGCGGTCAGCTCCGCAACAGGAATCTGACAAGTTTATGATGATTTTATATCAAAATTCTTTATTTCCATGATTAAATGTGTTATACTTAAAAGATAGAGTTTTTATTTAGGGGGTGCGCCTTGTGTCCATTGGAAAGCTGGAATCTTTTTTAGGAAAACATATAGAAGGATTCTTTAATAAAAAGTTCAGCAGCAGTCTGGAGTTTCCTGAAGTGGCAAAACAGCTTCAGCGTGAGGTTATGCACAAAAAAAAGAAATGCCGTCGTGGTGCTACTGTTCCAAATGCTTATTTCATTGACATGAACAATGAGGATTATCAGCGTATGTGTGTGCGCCGTTATAAGGAAGAACTTCATACTGTGGTAGAGAAGGCTGTTATTGAAAATGACTCCTTCATGGATAATACCCTTTCCATTGTTATGAATAGCAGGGAAGACTTGAAGCCCGGTGTGTGCAATGTCTGGTCGAGGTATCAGGATGAAACCTATGCAGAAGAAGTAAGAGATGACATAGTTTCTGATGATGCCGGTGATGAGACTAGAGTGGTAAAGCCTGCAAGGGCAAGTACAGAGCTGGAGACTAATTCCAGTACCATTGTGCTTAATCGAAGTGAGTTCAAGCCACCTTTAAATCTGCCGGAGGAATATAAATTAGTAAGCCTTTTGGCGGTGGAAGGGCCTGATATTGATTCATATCTGGAATTTGGCGAGAAACAGATTTACATTGGGCGCAGGGTGAAGAATGATTTTATCCTTACAGATACCAATGCTTCAAGGGTTCATGCCTATATTGCTTATGAACGTCATCGTCATGTGCTTTATGATGCTGAAAGTCTGAATGGTACCTTTGTAAATGGAACGCTTCTGGAGGAACCTTGCATTTTAAAGGCAGGGGATGAAATTCAGATTGGTAATACGGTGCTTTTATATGATGTAATAAAGGATTAAGGTGAGTCGGTTGCAGATAACCGCAACATTTATAAAAATTGTAAGCATTATCTTTCAATATGGTCTTTTATTCCTGCTGTTAGCCTTTATCTATAAGGTGGTACGCTATATGAAGGAGGATGTAAAGCCCCTAATTGAAGATGCTTATGCCAAGGTAGAAATTACTAATGAGGAAGCAGGACTGGTGGTATTAAACTCCGGTGATGAAAGCCTGCTTAATCAGGAATTTATCTTCAGTGATGAATTGATGGTAGGCAGAAGCCCTCAGAGTGATATAATTATTAATGATAATTTTGTATCCCATAACCATGCCAGAATTTATATGCTGAATAATCAGTATGTGCTGGAGGATTTGGGCAGTGCCAATGGAACTTATCTGAATGATGTCAGGCTGGATGGGAATACCTACTTGCAGACTGGCGATATAATTACCATTGGAACTGTAACATTTGAATTTACGAGGTGATGACGTTGCTAAGAGTATATGCAGGCTCTGATATTGGCAAGGTACGCAGTCATAATGAAGATAATTTTTTAATTGGTCCCCGTAATACTTTCATCGTAGCAGATGGTATGGGCGGTCATGCGGCTGGTGAGATAGCCAGTGGTATTCTGGTGGATGTGATGAAGCGGGAATTGCCTAGAACTGCAGTTATTATGGACCAGCTGGGCTTTGAATATGTAGTTAAGGAAGCAAACAGAGCTATTTTGAAGGATACTGATGAACACCCTGAAAGAGTCGGCATGGGTACTACAGTTACACTTCTTCATTTGGGCTATGGCAAGGCAGTATGGGCTCAGGTGGGAGACAGCCGTCTCTATCGTCTGCGTCAGGGTACTTTGAAACAGCTTACTAAGGATCATTCTCTTGTAGCAGAGATGGTGGAAAGCGGAACGATTACTCAAGAGGAAGCAAAGCACCATCCTCAGCGGAATATGCTTTTGCGGGCAGTTGGTGTTGATCCTTATCTCAAAGTAGACACAGGTGAGGATGCCGCATGGAAGGATGATGTATATCTTCTTTGCTCTGATGGTTTAAGCAATATGGTGGAAGATGAGGTTATAGCTAAGGTCCTCGGTGATAATACATTGGAGGACAAGGCGAAGGAATTAATCCGTCTTGCAAATGAAAATGGTGGCCGTGATAATATTACGGTTATTGTGGTGGAAAATAATGAGTAAGACTTTTGTTTTACTGCTGATAGATTTTGGTATTTTGTTTTTAGGCTTAGGCGAATTAAGCCTTCGTCAGTATCCAAATTATGATTTGACTCCATATATGTGGGGCGGAATCGCCGCGGCAGGGGCGTTTATAGTTCAGATAATCATATTGAAGGGGAAGCTCTGCAAGGATAAGTGGCTTTTTCCAATAGTGATGTTCTTTTCCTGCATTGGTATCATTATGCTGGGGCGGTTAAAGCCAATACTATGTGTACCACAGATTCGCTGGCTTCTTATAGGCATGGCGGTTATGGTTTTGGTTCTTATGCTGGCAAAATACTTTGAAGAAATTTTGCAGTATCAGTATATATTGGGCGTAGTTACTCTCTTTGTGCTCTGCCTGTCACTTTTATTCGGTACAGAAATCGGTGGCAGTAAGAACTGGCTTATACTTGGTCCTATTCAGGTACAGCCATCCGAGTTTGGCAAGATACTTCTAGTATTGTTTTTATCCTCCTATTTGTCAGACCATCGTCAAATGCTGACAGAGGTGAAGAAGAGATTTTTGTTTCTTGATTTGCCACCGCTGAGATTTATAGCACCGCTTCTCTGTATCTGGGGAATTGCTATTCTCATGTTCGTCATTCAGCGTGACCTCGGCTCGGCACTGCTCTTTTTCTGTATGGCAGTGGGTATGACCTATATGGCTACTGGCAGTAAATCCTATGTGTTTATCGCACTGTGTTTCTTTGGTGTGGGGGCACTTTTAAGCTATGCTCTTTTCAGCCATGTGCAGGTGCGCTTTAACATTTGGCTTGATCCTTGGGCTGACCCTACTGGGCAGGCTTATCAGGTGGTGCAGTCATTATTTGCTTTTGGTGCCGGTGGTGTATGGGGAACAGGCTTTGCTCATGGACAGCCTCTTTTGATACCGGAGGTGCATACAGATTTTATTTTCTCTGCTATCGGTGAGGAAATGGGCTTCTTAGGCTGTAGTGCTATTATGCTTGGCTATATGCTGTTTTTTTACAGAGGCGTGAAGATTGCCCTCAATTGCCAAAAGGATTTGTATATGCTGTCAGCGGCAGGCTTTGCAGTGGCATTTTTCTTGCAGGCCTTTATAATTATTGCTGGTGTTACTAAGTTTTTGCCCTTGACGGGAATTACCCTGCCATTTATCAGCTATGGCGGCAGTTCTATGGTGTCTGGCTTTATCATGGTGGGACTTCTGTTAGCTCTTTCCAACAAGGAAAAGGTAGCTTAGGCAGAAAGCTGGAGATAAGTATTGGAAAATAGAAAGATAAAAAAACATATATTGCAGGTAGGGGGATTCCTCATGGTATGTTTCCTGCTGCTTTTGGGAAATGTTCTTTATCTGCAGGTAATAAAGGCTGATGAGCTGGCGGTAAATCCATTAAACAGGCGTGGCAATACCAGCGATACAGTTGTGCGGGGTGCCATACTTGACCGCAGTGGCGAGGTTTTGGCGAACAGTCCAGAGAAAGGTGTCAGGGAATATCCTTATGGCGATGTTATGGCCTTTGTGACTGGCTATATATCGGAGACTCTTGGCAGTGATGGTACAGAAGCAAAATATGGTCAGGAGCTTTCTGGCCGCAGTATGAATCTTTCACGCTTAGGCCCTATCGCTCAGTTATTTCAGAGTGATGAAGGTAATAATCTGAAATTGACTATTGACAGTGAGCTTCAGCAGATTGCCTATGATGGCTTGGATGGCAGTAAGGGTGCGGTTATTGTTCTGGATGCAGAGACAGGCGGTATACTTGCTATGGTGAGCAGACCTTCTTATGATCCTTCTACTGTGACTGATGACTGGCAGTCTCTTATGGAAAGTCAAAACAGTCCATTGCTGAACAGGGCTGTGCAGGGATTATATCCTCCGGGTTCCACGATGAAGGTTTTGATAGCTGACGCGGCTCTGGATGAAAAGATTACAGATACCAATGAAGTATTTGAGTGTGATGGCAAGTTAAAGATTGGCAATAGTTTTATCAAAGAAAGTCATGATGCAGTTCATGGCAAGGTTGACTTAAAGGAAGCACTCACACATTCGTGTAATATTACCTTTGGTACGCTGGCTATGCGTCTTAAGGGTGATGGTCTAAAGGACGCTTTTGATCGCTTCGGTTTCACTAAGGCTCTTGATGGTCAGATTGTGGACAGCAGGCCTCATTTGCCAGATTTTGGCAGTATAGGTGATGGTGATATAGCTCAGACAGGTATTGGACAGGGGG
>CALZDE010000039.1 GCA_945637225.1 uncultured Selenomonadaceae bacterium | reverse complement strand
CCTCTGGAGTGGACTTGCAGAGCATTGGAGTCTCAATCTCTAAGAAGCCGTTGCGGTCAAAGTAGTCACGCATAATCTTGGTAACACGATGACGGAGCATTAAATTCTTCTGCATCTCTGGACGGCGCAGGTCAAGATAACGATACTTCAGACGGAGATTTTCATCTACATCAATACCATCCTGAATATAGAATGGTGGAGTCTTTGCCTTATTGAGAATACGCAGTTCCTCAACTACGATTTCAATCTCACCAGTAGCCATGTTAGGGTTAATGGTCTCTGCACTGCGGGCACGAACCTTACCCTTAGCAGCGATAACAAACTCATTACGGATAGTTTCTGCCTTGTGGAACTGCTCCTCACCAATGGTAGCAATATCCAAAACTACCTGTACCAGACCAGAACGGTCACGCAGATCAACGAAAATCAGACCACCATGGTCACGACGACGGGAAACCCAGCCACAGAGAACAACGTCCTGGTCAACATGCTCAGAACGCAGCTCGCCACAATGATGGGAACGCTTTAAGCCTTCTAATGTATCCATTATTAATTTTCACCTCATAAACATATATGTACCACATTACAATGTAATGCAATATTCAAAATAAATTTTACTGCTTCAAAGATTCAGCCAACTTCTCAATACTTGCCTGAGCATTGGTACCAGTAGCGAACTTTTTCAGCTGTGCAAGACCAACAACAGTATTGATTTCCTTTACCAAATCAGCTACAGGAACCTTATTCTGCTCACTGTCAGTCATATTGCGGAGCATAGCTACGCCCTCGGCAATTTCATCATCACCCAAGATAACAGCGCACAGGGCACCAGCCTTATTTGCCTGCTTCATCTGTGCCTTCATACTTCTGCCAGCATAATCCATTCCAACAGAAAGACCTGCCTTGCGGAGATCCATCATTATCTTGAAAGCCTCAGTCTGAGCATTTTCACCTAAAGCAACAATATAAGCATCAGTGGTATTATTCTTCTCAGGTAAAAGGCCCTGCTTCTCTAAAGCTAAAAGCAGTCTCTCAATACCGGTAGCAAAGCCAACGGAAGGAGTAGGATTACCGCCCATTTCCTCAATAAGACCATCATAACGGCCACCGCCAGCAACGGTACTCTGAGCACCCAATGGAGCATACTTTATCTCAAAAGCGGTACGAGTGTAATAATCAAGACCACGGACAAGGCGATGGTCAAGGGTATACTTTACGCCAGCCTTGGTTAAAAGCTTCTTTACACCTTCAAAATGGTCACGGCACTCGTCACAGAGACAATCAGTAATCTTTGGTGCATCTGCCATATATGGCTTATCACTGTCAGCCTTGCAGTCTAAGATACGCAGTGGACTACGCTCGAAACGGGACTGACAATCCTCACAAAGCTCATCCAGCTTGTCACGGAAGAAATCCTGAAGCATAGTACGATACTGACCGCGACACTTAGGACAGCCAACAGAATTTAAGCACAGCTCTAAATCCTTAAGACCTAAGCCCTCCAGCAGATTGATAGCTAAGAGAATTACCTCTGCATCAACAGCAGGATTAGCCTCGCCGACAGCCTCTACACCAAACTGATGGAATTCACGCAGACGGCCAGCCTGTGGGCGGTCATAACGGAACATGGAACCGATGTAGAAAAGCTTCACCAAATTAGAATCAGCATAAAGCTTATTCTGAAGATATGCACGCATTGCAGAAGCGGTATTCTCTGGACGAAGTGTAATGCTTCTGCCACCTCTGTCATTAAAGGTGTACATTTCCTTATCTACAACATCAGTACCCTCACCGATACCGCGCTGAAACAGCTCAGTATGCTCAAAGATAGGAGTTCTAATTTCCTGATAACCAAAACGGCGGCACAGATTGCGGATTTCACCCTCTACGTAGTTCCAATCGCCTACGCTGTTAGGTAAAATATCATTTGTACCTCTAGGAGAATTTGTAAGCATATTATAACCTCACTAAATATTTATTCTACAAAACACGTATCATAGGCTTCCTTCAGAAGCTCATTACGTTTTTCTATATAGACATCTATATCACGGATATAGGTAACTAAGTCCTTGGCATTGAATACGGATTTAAGACGCATTTCCTGCCAGTTCATTACCTTGCTGCTGGCCGCTCCGCCCATACCTAAAATGGTCTGATGTTCCTCCATTATCTGGATATTGTACATGCTCTCAGCACCATCACGGGCACAGCCGACATTTTCCAGCTGACCGCTCATATATCCCTGACGATAGAGATAATATGGAAGCAGTCCCGCCTTTGTCACCTTTTCCATCGCAGTATCAAACATCGCCCTGCACTCTTCATCGCTTGGCAACTCATACTCCTCTAAATTCATCTTCAGACGTGAGCCTTTCTTTAGTGCCAATGAATGAATTGTCAAATCGTCAGGTGCCAATTCCAGCAGTCTGTCAATGGTGTCAGCCACATCAGCTACTGTTTCACCGGGCAGGCCGATAATAACATCCATGTTTATCTCTGGGATACCAGCCTCACGCAAATCATTATACATGGTAATGATTGATTCGGTGGTATGATTTCTGCCAATGCGCTTCAAGGTTTTCTGCTGCATAGACTGAGGATTTACGCTGACTCTGGTTACACCAGCCTTTACCATAGCTTCAATCTTAGCTGGAGACATACTGTCAGGCCGTCCTGCTTCTACGGTAAATTCAATAGTATCTGCTGTATGGAAATA
Source organism: uncultured Selenomonadaceae bacterium (assembly GCA_945637225.1). GTDB lineage: Bacteria > Bacillota > Negativicutes > Selenomonadales > Selenomonadaceae > CAMCDL01. The sequence goes on along the minus strand of CALZDE010000039.1, from coordinate 9,946 downwards.
TTTATCCACTAAGCCTATCATTTCACTGAAATAATCATCAGGCAAGCTGGTAGGAGTACCGCCCCCTACGTAAATGCACTGTACCTTCAAATCATAACGCTTAATTTCCTCAACAACAGCTGCCATATCCTTCCTAAGTGCCACCATGAATTTTTCAATGCCTTCTGGCTTTCTTGGCAGGACATTAGCAGGGAATGAGCAATAGAGACAACGGCTCAGGCAGAAAGGAATTCCCACATAAACGCTGACCGTCCTTTTATCACCCTTAGCTAAAAATGGCTGCTGACGTAATGCCATATCCGTAATAGTAGTGGCCTTTACATCACTGACCTCGTACTCAGATTTCAGACGTGCAACCACCTCATCACGATTAAGGCCATCAGCTAACATACGATGGACAATCTTCGTAGGACGGACACCATGCATAATGCCCCAAGGTGCCTCTGGAAAACCAAAATTTTCCCTGAAAATATGGTAGAGATTCAGCTTAATCAGACGATGTACGCCTGCACGATAAACCTCAAGATTATGCCCCTCGGCCTCCCATGAAAAAACCTTGGCAGAGGTCTCCAAAGCCTCTGTTTCTTCCGGCGGGCCCCATACCTTTACTACGGAACGCACCTTTGGAACAGGACTTTCTTCATCTATTTCATTTTCAATTGATAAATGCTGATAATCATAAGCAATGTCATCATCTGGAAGCGGTTTGCCATTAAAGCTGTCAATTGGCGGACCAACCTTTATCTTAAAGAGGTTAAGAACCTCCTTCACTATACGGACAATGACTTCCTTATCACTATTCAGCCGAAAGTGTTTTACCCACAAAATTTACTGGCACTCCTCACAATAGCCAAAAAACTTAACCTGATGGTCAAGAATTTTGAACTTACATTTTTCTGCAATAGTATCTTCCAGCTCGTCCATCAAATCATCGGAGAACTCGAAAACCTTGCCACAGCCACGGCAAATCAAATGATGATGCTGATGGGCATTTGGCTCAGTTAAATTCAACTCGTAACGGGAACAGCCATCGCCAAAATCCATTTTCTGCAGGATACCCAAATCACACATCAGCTCTAAAGCTCTGTAAACTGTAGCCAAGCCAATATCAGAATCACGGTCACGAAGCATGCCACGAACATCTTCAGCACTTAAATGAGCATTCTCATTATCAAGGAATACCTCTAATACGACTTTTCTCTGTGGAGTCATTTTGTGCTGACCAAGCTGTAAACGCTTCTTTAATTCATTAATAGTATACTTTGGCTGCATGAATATAATCCTCCTGTTTAGAATCTACCTTCCCGGTCACATAAGCGATTGATATGTTTTATCCAATCATAATCACTAAAAATATATTTTATCATAAAAATAATCGTTTGGCTAGTCTAATTGAGAATTTTATTGATAAAACTTTCAAAAAGACCTCTTTCTAAGGTATGGATTTGTCTTTCTCTCATAATCCATAGCAGTAGAAGGGCCATGGCCTGGATAAACCTCTGCATTATCTGATATCTTTGACAGACGTTCTCTCACAGACTTCAAAATCTCCCTGTTATTGCCTCCCGGAAGGTCAGTACGTCCAACAGAGGACTGGAAAAGCGTATCACCACTGAACAGCATTGAATCGCCATCATAAAGGCATATTCCGCCTACGGTATGCCCCGGAGTGCTTATTACCTCTAAAGAACAATCGCCAAAGGTGATAACATCGCCATCCTTCAGCTTTTTGTCAGCAGGCTTCAAAGTAAAGCCTGTTCCTCCTGTAAAGGCCGCAGAAAGATTTCCCATAGCGTCTGTCAGCATACCTGCATCAGCTTCATGGATAACTACTTCCGCCCCCAAGGCATCGCGAAGAACATCATCAGCACCGATATGATCAAAATGACCGTGCGTATTAACGATATATTTCACCTTCATATCAGACTTCTGAATAAAGTCTAAAATCATTTCGCCTTCATCGCCTGGGTCAATGATTATCGCTTCTGCTGACTCTTTGTCCTTTAATATGTAACAGTTGACGTCAATAGGGCCAACCACGAATTTTTTTACTGTAAATTTTGCATTGCTCATTATAACGCTCCAATTAATTAGTTTCTGCATGATTAGCCATACTGCGGCTTACGCTGTAAACATCCTTCAAACGGCGGATATTCGTCATAATACGGGAAACCTGTGATACATTGTGAATTTCCAGTCCCAAAATAACCTCAGAGGTCTTATTGGCACGATTTGTCTTAGCATTGACAGAAGTCACATTGATACGCATTTCTGCTGGCACTGATAAAACCTGAGTCAGCACGCCAGTTGCATCGTTGCAGGAAATATTGATTTCTACCGTATAGGACTTATCAAGACCGATATCCCACGCTACATCAATAACTCTGGTAAAGTCACCATCAGTTATTACCACATTTGGGCAATCTGCACGATGAACAGAAATACCTCTGCCCTTAGTGATATAACCAGTAATTGGGTCGCCAGGAATTGGGTTGCAGCAACGGGCAAGACGAACCATCATGCCACCCTCGCCCTCAACAAGAATACCATGACTTGATTTACTTTTCTTGCCATTATTATTCTGAGGAGCCTTGAACTTCTCCAGCATTTCGCTGACATCAGGCGGAGTCTGTTCCTTGATTTCCTTCTTCTGATTTTCTATCAGCTTCGTCATAACTGCCGCTACAGTTACACCGCCATAGCCGACAGCCGCCAGCAGATCCTCGTCACTGTTGATATTAAAGCGCAGGCAGACAGAATTAAGCCATTCATCACGAATAAGGCTCTTTGGCTCATAGCCCAGCTTCTTTGCCTCCTGTACCAGAAGTTCATGACCGCGGAGAATATTTTCCTCACGCTTTGCTTTCTTAAACCAGCTACGAATCTTACTGCGTGTTTCAGCAGCCGCTACGATATTCAGCCAGTCACGGCTAGGGCCATCATTATTTTTATTTGTTATAATGGAAACTAAATCACCATTTTTCAGCTTGTATTCCAAAGGTACAATTTTTCCGTTGACCTTGGCACCAATACAATGATTACCTATATCTGTATGAATGCGGTAAGCAAAATCAATTGGCACTGCACCCTTTGGCAAATCAACAACGTCACCACGAGGGGTAAAGACGAATACCTCATCGGAGAAAATATCCATCTTCAATGCGTCCACATACTCGCCTGGATCATTCAAATCCTGCTGAAGATTGAGCATCTGACGGAGCCAGGAAAGCTTCTTATCGTAATTGTCGCCAGCCACAACATTCTTGCCACGTTCCTTGTACTTCCAGTGCGCCGCTACACCATACTCAGATATGCGATGCATGGCAAAGGTACGAATCTGAATTTCCAAAGGATAGCCACGAGTCATAACAGTGGTATGCAGGGACTGATAGCCATTTGTTTTTGGCATGGCAATATAATCCTTGAAACGGCCAGGAATAGGCTTCCACATTGCATGAATAACACCCAGTGCCGCATAGCAGTCACGAACATTATGTACTAGAATACGCACAGCGGATAAGTCGTAAATCTCGCTTATATCCTTATTGTCACGCTTCATCTTCTTGTATATGCTATAAAAATGCTTTGCGCGGCCACTTATCTCTGCCTTGATACTGCTTCTTATCAGCTTTGTATGAATCTGTAAAATAGCATCTTCAATAAACTGCTGTCTTTCCTGTCGCTTCTGGCTTACCTTCTCCACCAAAGAATAATATTCCTCTGGCTTTAAGTAACGGAGACACAGATCCTCCAATTCCCACTTGATGTTGGAAATACCGAGGCGGTTAGCCAATGGAGCATATATCTCAATGGTTTCCTTCGCAATTCTCTGCTGTTTCTCAGGCTTTACGAATTTCAGGGTGCGCATATTATGGAGACGGTCAGCCAGCTTAATCATGATTACGCGGATATCCTTCGCCATAGCTAAGAATAACTTACGATAATTTTCTGACTGCTGTTCTTCCTTAGACTGAAATTTAATCTTGCCCAATTTGGTAACACCATCAATAAGCATGGCTACCTCTGGACTGAAAATCTCCGCCATCTGTTCCTCAGTGTAGGTAGTATCCTCTACCACGTCGTGAAGCAGGGCCGCACTGATAGTGGTAGCATCAATCTGTAACTGAGTCAGTATTTTTGCAACGCAAAGTGGATGAATAATATATTCCTCGCCGGAAGCTCTTTTCTGTCCACTATGTGCTGCATTCGCTAATTCATAAGCACGACGCACAAGGTCTATATCAGCTCTTGGCTGGTATTTAAGCAGAGCCTCTATTACCTCGTCTATAGTTGTTGTAGCATTTGGACTACCCGCCTGAGGAGTTATAATATGCATTCCATTAGTATTTTCACTCTCAGTCATAATAACACCACCATCACTAAATTTTCTATCCATAGAAATATATAAAAAGCCGTCACGCAATACAAACGTAACAGCTTTGTTACAACCAATTTACGCTTCTAACTGACTAACAGCAGCAATTACTGTTTCATAATCAGCCTTAACATTCTCAAACAGAGCCTTTACTTTCACTGCATCAACACCCTGCTCATAAACTGGCTTATAATCAGGCTTGCTTGCCTCTCCATAATTACTTGGACGCAAAAATTCTGTCAATTCACTGCTGGAATTCATCAGTTTCTCAAAATTCATGTTAAGTGTTACGCCCTTTAAGGTATGGGAAGCTCGGAAGGCATTGAACCAGTCTTCAGCCTCAATAGCAGCAGCAGTATCAGCAAAGCTAGTATCATTTGCAAACTTCATGGCAAATTTCTTCAATATACGCTCACTAGGCAGACGCTTAGCCGCAACAGCATAACCGCCACCAATTATTTCATAAAACTCTTTCATAGTTGCTATAGCCATTCTCAATACCTCCAAAATGCATCTGATATTGTATTTCAATTCTACACCAAAATCAAACAAAAATCAAGCGAATTTTAAAGGATATTATTAATCAGTCTAAAATGAGGTGTGTCTTCAATTTTCTGACACAGCCTGTTTCCCAATAAGTAATATTCCTTATCCTCGCTCAAAGTCAAAAGCCCCGCTTCCACAAGTACCTTTACGCCATTTGAAAGAAAGTCTGCATCTGCATCGAAATCAGCCAGCGGAAATTCCTTAAAGAAAATCTCTGGTGCTGTACTGATAGGTCCTTTAAGCTGTTGTATTTCCTTTATTCTGCTGTAAAGCACACGCAAATTTTCTACTGACAAAGCCCTCTTAGTACCTTCATAAACAGGTGACTCCAAAGAATCCACCCTAAACTGTACAGAACGTCTCCCATTATACTCATTAATGGAAAGGTCATAGGTCATATCCATAACGCTTGAACGCACCCTGTTAAGCTCCTCACCCATACGGAAGGCTACGCCACGGACGCCATTGCCATAGTCCCCCAAAGACATCTGCAAATGCTTGCCATCACCTACTGCACGAACATTGGAAAAACGAACATTACGGCAGGCAAAAAGCGGTGGTTTGTTAGCTTCACCGCAAGGCTCTAAAAGTGAAAGCTCCTCAACCATATTTATATCTACATTCTGTGGATTTTCCTCCAAAGAGATAATATCCTTGTGAATGTAATCTGCTGGAGCAAGATTTTCCTCTGCATACTTCTGCATAAAAGAAGTAAATTTCTCTATGTTTTCTTCCTTCAAGGAAAAGCCTGCCGCCTTCGCATGACCGCCAAAAGCCAAAAACATATCAGGATATATCTTAGAAGCCTCCGACAAAGCCTTAAATAAGTGCATGCCATCAACAGAACGTGCAGAGCCTACACCCACGCCATCCTTGACACTGATAATAAAAATCGGACGGCAGTATTTTTCAAGAAGCTTGTTTGCCAGCGTACCGATAACGCCCTCATGCCAGCCCTCGCCATGTACAACAAGTGCTGATGAATGGAAAATATCCACTTCGGCAAGCTGTCTTGCTACATCGTCATGTATTTTATCTTCAATATCCTTCCTGTCATTGTTAAGGTCATTGATCTCCTTAGCCATACGGTCAGCTTCCTCCTGATTTTCCGTCAGAAGAAGCTCTACACCCATTTTTGCGGATTTCAAACGGCCTGTGGAGTTAAGGCGAGGCCCAATGCCAAAGCCCACGCTTTCTCCTGTAAGTCTCTTGCCAGTATAGCCAGCCGCGTGAATAAGACTCTGAAGGCCAGTTATCTTTGTATTTTCTGCTTTTTTCAGCCCCATAAAGGCAATACGGCGGTTTTCTCCCGTCAATGGCACAATATCTGCAATAGTAGCTACTGCCGCCAGTTCAAGACCGATGGCTTTATTCTTGTCTCCCTTTATAAACTGCCAAAGGGCCTGACTAAGCTTATAAGCAACTGCCGCCCCACAAAGAAATTTATATGGGTATTTGGAATCACTGCGATGAGCATCCACAACTGCCACTGCGCCAGGCAAGGTCTCACCCGGCTGATGATGGTCTGTAATGACAAAGTCGAGCTTTCCCTTCATCGCCTCAATCCGTTCACCATCAGTAATACCACAGTCCACGCTGACAATTAATTTTGCACCCTCATCATAAAGCTGTTCTAAAGTCTCCACGTGCTTCATTCCGTAGCCTTCCTTAAAACGGGAAGGATTAAAATAAGCTGCCTCTGCTCCTAATGCACGAAAATTCCGCACCAAAATTGCCGTAGCGGTAATACCATCTACATCATAATCACCATAAACTACAATTTTCTCTTTTTTATCTATGGCTTTTTTAATACGTTCAACCGCCTTGTCCATGTCAGGCAATAGAAAAGAGTCGTAATCAGGCGTATTTTCAGGATGAAGGTAATTCTTCGCCAATTCTTCTGTATTAAATCCTTTATTTATTAAAATACTCGCCAAAAAAATAGATATACCCAATGCACTAGCCAGCTTTGCCGCCTCTGTTTTACAGTCAGGCTGAACACGCCAAATTCTCATATATCAAAAGTCCTCCTACAAACTAACCACTATCCATTATAAGAAACTGCCATTCTAAGAGACGCATTTTCCTTAATTCTGTCACATATATAATCCTTGATAATGGTATTAATCTCAGGATAAACACCATCCTCCTGCATATATTTAAGAGCCTGTTTCCAGATATTAAACTCATCAATAAGAATCATTTCATCAGAAGCATATTCCTTCTTAAACAAAGCAAGCTGATAATAAATATCTGCCAGCTCCTTCCAATTGTGCAGTCTTTCGTCATAGGTGGAGCTAATAACATTACCCTTTAAAACAGCAGAAATAGCAGTTCCCATCTTCCTCTCTAATTTTACACCATATTTTTCTTCAAAAATATTCATCCAGTATTCATCTTCAAGGAATAAAAGCTCAAAGAAGCCAAACTGACCTGTTATTACATAGCAGTATTCGATTTCTACATCATCACTTTCTGCCAAGCACATTACATAGGTATCATAACCATTATCGGTAAGACCTCTGCTGACATAAAAATATTTATCCTCAAAGAAGATATATCCCTCACCGCCGTTTTCGCCTGCCTTGACCTTCTTTTCATACCATAATTTTTTATACAAAAGACTGGCAATAATAGCAAATTCCTTTGGATTTATATCTGCAATTTCCTTTAATTTAATTCTTTCAGCTTCATACTCCTGATAATCAAGAGAATCGCTGTCAAGACACACATCATATAAAGTAAAAAATTCCTTTAGCCCACGCAAAAAACCATAAATATGACCTAATAAAAATTTATCCTGTTCCATGTTATTCACCCTTTAACCTTGAAATTGTTTCCCACTGATAAAATATGCTTAACTGCTGACGGTGAACCCATTCACCAATCGCCTTTCCCTTTATATGCTCAGGTGCGTCATTTCCAGATACCGTAAGCATAAGCTTAATAATATCTTCTCCCTGCTCTAAGTAATTAGGAAGTGTATTATGGTCGGCCCTGATAATTTCCTTGAAATCAGCATAAGGAAGCTCTCTTTCTATGCTCCTTGTCGCTAATAGCAAATCAACAATTTTCCCCTCTTTTTTTATAATAGGTGCTCTCATGTGTTCCTTGATAACAAAATTTGCAGCTTTTAGCCATCCCTTTGGAATTGTCATTCGCTTATTCCAGTCACGAAGCACATCAAGCCCCTTCACCTCATGCCCATAATGATGTGGAAGCATATCCATAGGAGTCCGCCCCTTGCCTAAATCATGAGCAAGGCCAGCAAAACGAGCTATGATATTATCTGTCTTTGCTGCTACCTTGTCCACAATATCCATAACATGCTCAAAGCTGTCACCCTCTGGATGAAATTCCACAGGCTGAGTCTTGCCGATGAGAGCATGAATTTCCGGGAAAATATCCTTCAGTAAATCAGCCTTCTCTAAAATCCGAAAGAAAACTGACGGTCTTGGAGCCTCTAAAGCTTTTGACATTTCCTTAAAAATACGCTCATTTGGTTCAAGCAGAAGCTCTTCCCTGCATTCTCCCATTAAACGAAGGGTATTATCATCAACATCAAAACCCAGCTGTGCCGCCTGACGAGCCGCCCTGAGTGCCCGCACCGGGTCCTCCTTAAAGCATTCCGAAATAGCCCTGACAATTCCCTTTTGAATATCCTCCCTGCCACCAAATAAATCAATGACTTCTCCTGTCTTTAAATCCATCGCGAGGGCATTCATGGTAGTATCACGACGAGCCAAATCTTCCTCAATGGTTATACTGTCATCAAATTTAACATCAAAACCGCGATAGCCAATGCCAGCCTTCCGCTCCTTACGCCCAAAGGAAACCTCACAATGCTTATCAAAAATGTCTACCAAATAAACAGGAAATGACTGTCCCACTAGCTTTGCTTCGGGAAAAAGCTCAACAAATTTTTCCTTTGTGATATGACAGACCACATAATCCTTATCCTTTGCCTGCCGTCCCATCAGCTGGTCACGCACATAACCGCCCACGATAAAGGCACGTCCCCCAGCACTATTTATCTTATCTGCAAATTCCTGCTCTGTCAGCATAATTTCACCTTCTTATCCTCATCATAATCCTATCTATTATACCATTCTTTATAAAAATTATCAATTAAACCAGTGGTTAAATAACATATACTATTATTTTTCCTTATTTTATGATAAAATAATAATTACGTTAAAACTGAAAGGAGAATTTACATTGAGTCTTGACGGAATCTCCATGCACCCTCTCTCTATCGAAATTGACAGAGCCGTTGCCGGTGGGCGCATTGATCGCATAAATCAGCCTAATAAGCAATCTATCATTCTTCTGGTTCGGCAGCCAGGCAAAAATCTCATGGTAAATATTTCCATAAATCCGCAGAACCCAGCAGTTCACCTTATAGAAAAGGCTCCCGATAATCCTACCGAGCCACCTATGTTCTGCATGGTACTGAGAAAACATTTGGAAACTGGCCGTATCGCTAGAGTTTATCAGCAGGGACTTGACCGCCTTCTCATTATGGATATTGATGTATTAGCTGCTGGCGGACAGATTGTCACCAAAAGCATTGTCATGGAACTGATGGGTAAATACAGTAATATCATTCTTGTGCAGGACGGTATTATTATTGACGCACTCCGTAAGGTAGGCACTAATTCCAGCCGTGTCCGTACCATTCTTCCGGGGGATGCTTACGAATTTCCGCCTGTGCAGGATAAGCTGAATCTTTTGACAGAAAGTCTTGACGATCTTGTGACTAATACAGAGGTTCCTTTTATTCCTTCACCTATCATGACCTCCATCCGCCGTCAGACCGAGGAAAAGCTTCACAAAGCTATTTTAAATGTATGCCTTGGCTTTGGCCCTGTCACTGCAAAGGAAGCGGCTTATATGGCAGGACTTGCACCTAATACCCTCGTATCAGATATGGCAGAAGGAGATTTCGATAAACTGAAAAAATCTCTTGCCAAATTAAAGACCGCCTTCAGTGAGCCACAGGACGAATCCGTTATCATTACCGAC
>CALZDE010000038.1 GCA_945637225.1 uncultured Selenomonadaceae bacterium | reverse complement strand
AAGACAAAAAGTCAAGGATTATTTTCGACTTTTTGACTTTTATTTTCAAATTTATTTATCTATAAAATCTTGACATTGTATTAGCATTGTATTACAATACTTGCAAGGAGATGATATTATGGCTATGACTGGAACAGTAACATTACGTCTCGATGCAGACTTAAAACATCAGGCAGAAATTATTTGTGAAGAAATGGGGCTTACCATGTCCTCAGCTATAACTATTTTTATAAAAAGATTAGTTAATGACAGAGCTATACCTTTTCAAGTAGCCGCCAAAGATCCATTTTACAACGAAAGCAATCTAAAACATTTAAGAGCAGCCGCCCAGCGAATGGACTCAGGTGTTTTTGAAACTCATGATTTGATAGAGGCAGAGTAATGATTATAGCATGGGATTCTGAAGCTTGGGCTGATTATCTCTATTGGCAGTCACAAGATAAAAAAACACTAAAAAGGATAAATGAAATCATAAAAGATATACAGCGAAACGGAAGCCAGGGTATTGGCAAGGCTGAAAAGCTTAAATATGTTGACGGAAACTGGTACAGCCGAAGAATAGATAAAACAAATCGTCTTGTATATAAACTTGATAATAATATATTAAAAATAATACAATGTAAAGGTCATTATGATGACTAAAAGAAAAGCTCCTTTTATGGGGCTTTTTTTATGTATATAAAAAAGGCCATCACACCGCTTAGTATGTGATAGCCTTATTTGATTATTTTTTATCAGCCCATAATACCAGTCATAACGAATGCCAGTCCAACGGATATGCCAATCGCCAAAATACCTGGCAGGAAGAATGCATGATTAAAAACATATTTGCCAATACGGGTAGTACCGGTATCATCCATATGCACCGCACCTAATAAGGTTGGATAAGTTGGCAATACAAATAATGCAGATACAGCCGCAAAGCTTGCAACGATCATATAAGCATTGTGAGGGTCTGCCGCAGTAATTCCCAATGCAGTGACAACTACTGGAGTGATTGCCTTTGCAGTAGCCGCCTGACTGTACAGAAGCATAGCCGCAAAGAAGTAAACTACAGCCAGCAAAGCAGGAATAGCTGTTACCCACTGTTCAGACAGCTCCTTAATCTGAGTAGTATAGCCATTTACAAATACAGTACCCAGCCATGCCACACCGATTACACATACAGACGCTACCATACCACTCTTGAATACGCTGGTTTCAGTAATCTTACTAACCTGAATCTTGCAAAACCAGCTGATAAGAGTCGCTATTGTCAGCATGGTACCAATTATAGCGGAGTCTCTATTAACCATTACATGCTCAACCAATACTGGCTTGCCACCAATCTTGGAAATTGCAGTAGCATATAAAACAATAAAAATTACACCTACTACAAATATGAGAACAGACAGCTTGCCTTCTTTGGTAATAGTCATGTTCTTGGCACCCTTTGGCGGAGTAACAAGCCCCTGCTTGAGTCTCTCCAGATATACAGGGTCTTTGGAAAGGTCAAGATCGGTAATCTTAGTTATAATAAACGCAGTAATCATACAGCCAATATAGGTAGTTGGAATCCAGACAGCTAACAGTGCAGGATAGCTCCAGCCAAATGGTTCAAGTACACCTGAAAGATAAACTACCGCCGCAGACACCGGACTTGCAGTAATAGCAATCTGACTCGATACAACTGCAATAGAAAGCGGTGCCTTTGGTTTAATTCCCTGTTCCTTAGCGACCTCAACAATTACAGGCATCATGGAAAATGCAGTATGTCCAGTACCTGCCAAAATGGTCAGAAAATAAGTAACTGTTGGTGCTAAAAAATTAATATGCTTTGGATTTTTTCTAAGAATTTTCTCAGCAATTTTTACCATGTAATCAAGACCGCCAGCCAACTGCATGGCAGAAATAGCTGCAATAACAGCCATGATAATCAATACAACATCCCATGGAATCATCTTAGTATCTACAAACATCCCACAGCCTAAGCCTAAGAGAATTACACCTAAGCCGCCAGCATATCCAATCGCAATGCCGCCAAAACGAATGCCTATAAAAATTGATCCTAAAAGGATTATCACCTGTACAATAAACATAATATCCATATGAATTCCCCTTTACTCAAAACCCTATAACAGTATAAAAGGGACCCAGCACCCTTACCAGATCCCCTCAGATATTACCTATAATTCACTATGTTGCACAAGTATAGATTAACAGCTTATTTTAAAAGATCCGCACCTGCGATACCTGGAGTAGTCATCTGTTCAGCAGAGAGAATGTGGTTCAGCTTATCCTCTTCAAGCAGACCCTGCTCAAGGATAACCTCACGAATAGGACGATTGTGGTTATATGCTTCCTTCGCAAGAGCTGCTGACTGCTCATAACCGATATGTGGCAGAAGTGCAGTTACTATACCAACAGAATTTTCTACCCACTTTTTGCACTGCTCAGTATTTGGCTGGAGGCCAATGAGAAGCTTATCTACGAAGGTATGAAGTGCATTGGTCAGATATTCCATAGAATGGAAGATACAGAATGCAATGGTAGGCTCCATAACATTCAGCTCAAACTGGCCATTCTCTACTGCCATAGTAACAGCGAGGTCATTACCGATTACAAGGTAACATGTCTGGTCAAGAACCTCTGCAATAACAGGATTTACCTTGCCTGGCATAATAGAGGAACCTGGCTGACGTTTAGGAAGTAACAGCTCATAATAACCACAGCGTGGGCCGGAAGCCATCATACGGAAATCGTTAGCCATCTTAATGAGTACCAGTGCTGTATTCTTCATGTTAGCGGAAACATCAGCAAAGCAATCCGTGTTATTAGTAGCGTCAATCATATTTGATGCAGTTTTAAAACGCTCACCAGTAATCTCACAGAGGTAGGTTTCTACAGCAGAAATATATGCAGGTTCAGCATTCAGTCCAGTACCTACAGCAGTACCGCCCATGTTCATGGTGTGAATTGCCTTTACTGCAAAATTCAGACGGTCAAGACTGCGACGAATTGCGGAAGCATAAGAACCCATTTCCTGTCCAAGTGTCAATGGAACTGCATCCTGTAAATGAGTACGGCCCATCTTTACAATATGACGATACTCAACAGCCTTCTTTTCCAGCTCACCAGCAACTCTATTGAGAGCAGCCTCCAGACGTTTAGCCTTCATGCTGATGCAGACCTTAATAGCAGTTGGGAAAGCATCATTGGTGGACTGAGCCATGTTTGCATCGTTATTAGGAGAAATAATGTCATAACGTCCCTTTGGCTGACCAATAATCTCCAATGCACGGTTGCAAAGAACCTCGTTCATATTCATATTAACGGAAGTACCAGCACCACCCTGAATAGGGTCAATAGGGAACTGATCCAGCAGGTTGCCAGCGATAATCTCATCAGCGGCCTTAACTAATGCCTCGCCAACCTCCTTCTTCATACGTCCAGTGCTCATATTAGCCAGTGCAGCTGCCTTCTTTACCATAGCCAATGCCTTGATAAAATCGTGGTCCAGTGTCTGACCTGTAATGCGGAAGTTGTCCATAGCACGCATGGTCTGCACACCATAGTATGCATTATCTGGAACCTCTAACTCACCTAAAAAATCATGTTCAATTCTCATTTTAAATTCCCCTTTTCCTTTTTTATTTTGCCGTGCTCTGATAATGTATAACAATGTATTTTGTATACATTATACTTGTTGAATTAATAATAACACTAAAAAAATGCGATGTCAATCATTTTTTACTAATTTTCATAATATTTTTATTGTTTACAAATATGATATACTTATGTTTCTATACAAAAACGCCCTGCATAACACAAGGCGTATCTATTTCACTTTGCAATAAAATTTTTTCGTGGTATAATGAATGATGTTATTTCAAAACAGCAATAATTAATGATATGAGGATTTTATTATGGAATTTGATATGCTTGGTTTTCTCTTAATTATGGGCTTTATTGCCGCCTTTATCGATGCCGCAGTTGGCGGTGGCGGACTTATCTCCATACCAGCTCTCATGTGTACAGGACTTCCGCCTATCACTGTCTTAGGCACAAATAAACTAGCAGCGGTCATGGGTGCTCTCTCCAGCTTTATCGCCTTTATCCGTTCAGGAAAAATGGACATATCACTTGTCAAAAAGCTTTTTCCCATTTCGCTGATTGGTTCATTTTCGGGTGTATTGCTTGTTCAGCAGGTTTCCCCTGAGTTTCTCCGCCCCTTCATCATCGTCATGCTGATTGTCGTTTTCCTTTACAGTCTTTTAAAAAAGGAATGGGACAGAGATACCAAACCACAAAAAATTGTAGGCACCAAGCTTTATTTATGCTTTCTCTTAGCCCTTGTCATGGGTGTTTACGATGGATTTTTCGGTCCAGGTACAGGCTCCTTTCTTCTCTTCGGCTTCCTCATGATAGGCTTTGATTTTTTAGGTGCTACCGCTAATACCAAGGCTCTGAATTTTGCCAGCAACATTGCCGCCACTCTGCTCTTCTGCTATCAGGGAATTGTTGATTACTCCTATGGTATACCTATGGGAATTTCCATGATAATCGGTGCTCATTGTGGTGCAAAATTTGCCATTTCCAAGGGCGTTACCTATGTAAGACCGCTTTTCATCATTGTCACTGCACTTCTTATCGGCAAACAGATTTTGACCCTTTTAGGCTAAATCAGTCTAAATTGTATTTCTTCCGCATGGCTAATTCAACATCTTTAGATAAAATTTTTACTTCGCCATGATTACGGGCAAAGGCATATATCTTCGCCGCATCTTCAAGATAAACCGCTGATAATTTTGCCTTAGCTAAATCAGCTCCGATAGCCATGGCTCCATGATTAGCCAGCAGGCAGGCAAATCGCTTTTCCAATGCTTCAACGGCATAGGTTCCCACCTCTGGAGTGCCATTAATTGCAAATTTCGCTACCCTTACATTTCCTCCGAGAAAAGGAACCATTTCAATTAAAATCAATGGTATTTCCTCGTGAGTTACCGCAAAACTTGTAGCATAGGGTGAATGGGTATGCACTACTGCATTACAGTCCTCACGAGCAGCGTAAACTGCCGCATGAAGCCTCCATTCTGATGATGGTGCATGAATACCATCTATCACTTCGCCCTGCAGATTAATGGCTACCAAATCTTTTTCCTTCATACCTTCATATGGCAGATTAGTCGGTGTTATAATCATAACACCGTTTTTTCTGTCATAAATGCTTAAATTTCCGCTGGTACCAGCAAAAAGTCCTTCCCTATACGATTCTAAAGCAGCCTGCAAAACTTCTCTTTTCAAATCCTCAAACATATACGTACCTTCTTTATCGCTATTACAGCTTGAATTTCATAGTTGCCGCCCTTAACTTATCAGCGTCGGTAGCCAATGATTCACTGCTTGAAGCTATAGTCTGAGCTATCGCTGTCTGTTCCTGACTTGAAGCGGAAACCTTCTCAATTTCCTCACTAATCATAGTAGCAGCCGCATAAGTCTCTGTCATAGCCATAACGATATCCTCTATTGGCGCACCAAGATTTGATACATTATTCTTCATTTCATCATAGCTTGCATTCAGCTTACTTACCATCTCAAGTATGATAGACAATGCTTTACCTGTGCGTTCCAAATTATTACGGCCATTCTCAGCAGCAGCCGCACCTTCATTCATAACTGTAACTGCATTCTTTGTTTCCTCCTGAATGCCTTGAATGAGCTGTCCTATCTGTAATGCTGCGTCATTTGATTCCTCTGCCAGCTTGCGGATTTCCTCTGCTACTACCGCAAAGCCTCTGCCATGCTCACCTGCACGTGCTGCCTCAATTGCTGCATTGAGTGCCAAGAGATTAGTCTGGCCTGCAATGCTGGTAATAACCTCTACAATCTTATCAATTTCCTCAGAATGCTCTCCCAGCTTAGCTACTCGTTCAGCAGAAGCAACTACAGTCTCTGTCAGTAACTTAATCCCATTAATAGTCTCAATAGCTAGCGTATTACCTTCATTTGTCTTGGCAACAGCTTCATCTACAGCCGTCGCAGTAGTAGATAATCCCTCTGTTACCTTTGTCATTACGTCTACCATTATGGTAACTTTCTGGTCAGTAACATCCAGCTCGCTTACCTGCTTTTCGGCAGACTCAGCAACAGAAACCATCGCTCTGGAAACGTGTTCTGTGGACTTTGCTACTTCATTTGCATTTGCTGTAAGTTCATCAGAAGCATGAGATACATCCTCCGCAATCTCCTGAATAGTTCCGCACATATTACGTACATTATCCATCATATCATTGAAATGTACTGCTATCTGACCAAATTCATCCTTGCCATATACAACAGCACGCTCTCTTAAATCACCCTGTGCTACCTTCTCAGCTACGGCAATTACTGTACTGGAAGCCCTGCGTACATTGCGAATCATCAGATAAAGTACACTCAAAATAAAACACAATACAAATGCCAATGCACCTACGGTTGAGGTTACTACAAAGCTATGAATGTCTTTAGCCTGCTCCACAGCTTCCTTCTCGCCTGCATGACAGAGGTCTACATCATCATTAATAGCCTTAATCAGTACAGCATATGAAGCATTCTTCTCCTTCACTGCTGCTTCAAATGCCTCTCTGTTAGTCAGAGCCTCTGGTCCAAAATTCACTACCTTACCTGCCGCAGCCTTATAATCCTCCCACATCTTCACCTCTTTCTCAAGGGCTTCCATTTCTTCCTTGTCAATGCCTTGAGCTATATCTTCATCCGTATATACAGTATTTTCCAATACCTCGCGATATTCTTCAAAGCTCTCGTCTATATATCCATCCAGCTTCTTTATGTTTGCTACTATTGCCTTATACTCATTCTCTCTGTCAATCTCTGTCAGCAAAGATACATAGCTATCATAGTTTTCAAGATTTGCTTCAAGCTCACCTAGGAGATGATTACTGCTTCCCCATGACTCAATATCCCTAGCAGACTGATAAAGCACTGCTGATGATTTGTATGAATGTAACCCGAATAATGAAAATAGTATAAACAGCGCACCAAATGCCATATAAAACTTTTGCGCCATCGTAAATCTTGCAAACATTTATAACTCCCCCTACCTATTCATAAAAAACATACTCTACATTTATATTCGTGAAAAATTATAAAAATCCTCTTGATTTTTCCCTTTTTTAAAAAAAAGTTAGCACTGCATAAAAAACAATGCTAACATACAAAATAGCCAAAAAACTATCACAGATTTTTTAATTCAATTGTAAATGTAGTCCCTTTTTCAAGAACACTGTCTACATACACCTTGCCATGATGACTATTAATTATCCCCATAGCAATTGCAAGACCAAGACCATTACCGCCCATTGACCTTGAACGTGCCTTATCCACTCGGTAAAATCTGCCAAATATTTTCTCCTGGTCTTCCTTGGCAATACCTATGCCTGTATCACTTACCGAAAAAGTAAGCAGATTTTTCTTGCCTTTCTTTTCCTGCAGATTTACAGAAACCTCCCCGCCCTTAGGAGTATATTTTATGGCATTATCTACAAATATCATAATCAGCTGGGATATCTTCTGCTGGTCACCTCGGTACACCATATCATCAGGTATATTTCCTGTCAGAGTTATGTTTTTCTGTTCAGCAATAGCCTGCATATTCCTTATAATCTGCTGAAATGTCTCTGATATAGAAAATTCTGTCACTACAAGCTTTTCTGCATTACCATCACTTCTAGCCACCGTCAAAAGATCACCGACCAGTTTCGTCATTTTCTTAACTTCATCCTTCAAATCATCAATGACCTGTTTGCAGATTGGCGACGTAATTGACGGGTCACTTTGCAGCATATCTGCCGAAGCCATGACTACTGCTAGAGGAGTACGAAGCTCATGTGAAGCATCTGCCGCAAACTGTCTCTGTCTTTCATAGGCTTCTTCCATAGGAGAAATCACTTTTCCCGACAGGGAATAACCGATAAATGCAGCAATTATCAAGGCAATCATTGAAATACCTGCCATGAAATACGTAGATTTTTTTATACCCTTATAAAAAGCGGTTACATCTTTTCCCACAAAAACTGTACCTACTGCCGTATGGTTCAAAATAATGTCTGTCGAGGTAAGGAGCAATACTGCCTTTTTATTCTTACTGTCCTTCAGTTCGACCATGCTTACATCACCAATAGGCACCTGTCCATTATTGATAACTTCCAGAATACTGTGCTCCAATTGCTCAGAGGCACGGGAATAATTTTGAAGGTTTCCGGCCTTATCAAAAACATAGAAGAAAAATCTGTCCCTCTGACCTAGATCATCACCCATGTACATGCCATTAGCCAGCATCATAGACTCTGTATAAGCAACATCCTGTGCTACCTCTGCTACCTCCGAAGCCTGTTCTGAGGAAACAGCCCATTCCACGCTTCCCCTTACCATCAGAAGAATACATGCAAAAACAGCAAACATTATAACGGTATAATATAACGTGAGTTTTTTTCGGCTGTGATTAGACAAGGTAGTAAAATTCTGTTTATTCCGCTTCCAGTTTATAGCCAACCCCCCTTATGGTATTAATCTGTACTCCGCCGTCAGCCTGTTCCAGCTTCTTGCGAATTAATTTTACATACGAATCAATATTATTGGAGCTGACCTCTGTTTCCAAGCCCCAGATACGGTCAAGAATAATGTCACGAGGTACTACAATACCTATATTCTGCACTAATAAATCAAAAATCTGAAACTCTCGTGGAGAAAGCTGTACATCCTGCTCTCCCTTTTTAAGCTGTTTTGAGATGCGGTCAAGAGTAAGCCTGCCTACCTCAGTGGTATCCTGCTGTAATTTCTGTGAGCTTCTCCTGCCTAATGCCCTTAATCTCGCCATTAACTCCGCAAATTCAAATGGCTTTACCAAATAATCATCAGCACCAGCGTCAAGACCAGTTACCCTATCCTCTATGGAATCCCTTGCCGTCAAAAGCAGTACCGCCTTCTGATAGCCTGCCTTGCGAAGCTTACGGCATGCCTCTACGCCTGACTCTCCTGGAAGCATCCAGTCCAGAATCAGCACATCATATTCATCATTATACATCGCAAAATCATAAATCTCATCGCCACGCTGAATCCATTCAGCAGAAATTTTATTTTGCTCCAGCATATATTTAGTCAATTTTCCTAATTTGGTATCGTCCTCTGCCAATAGTACACGCATAAAAACGCCCCCTGTTTTCATTTTGTATACATGAATTATACAATACAATAATGAAATATTCCTGCAAGACAATGAAAAACAGCCCGCAGTATCACTACCACAGGCTGTTGTAAAATTCAATTTAATTAGTTTCTAGTGAGCTGGTCACGAAGAATTACATCGTGGGAACCGCCCTCTACAATACTGGTAGAAGATACCAGAGTCAGGCGAGCCTTCTCCTGCAGTTCCTTAATGGAAAGAGCACCGCAGTTGCACATGGTAGAACGTACCTTGGAAAGAGTAACGCCTACATTGTCCTTCAAAGAACCTGCATATGGTACGAAGGAATCAACGCCTTCCTCAAAGCTCAGCTTCTTGGAACCGCCTAAGTCATAACGCTGCCAGTTGCGGGCACGGTTGGAACCCTCGCCCCAGTACTCCTTGTAGTAAGTACCATTTACCTTTACCTTGTCGGTAGGGCTTTCATCGAAGCGGGAGAAGTAACGGCCTAACATCATGAAGTCAGCACCCATAGCCAGTGCCAAAGTCATGTGGTAGTCATGAACGATACCGCCATCAGAGCATACAGGAATATAAATACCAGTGTTCTGGAAATATTCGTCACGAGCCTTGCAAACATCAATCAGAGCAGTTGCCTGGCCACGGCCGATACCCTTAGTCTCACGGGTAATACAGATGGAACCGCCACCGATACCTACCTTAATAAAGTCAGCACCAGCCTTAGCTAAGAACATGAAGCCCTCGCGGTCAACTACGTTACCAGCACCAACCTTTACATCCTCACCGAAGTTCTCGTGAATGTAATTCAGGGTAATGCGCTGCCACTCGGAGAAACCCTCGGAGGAGTCAATGCACAGTACATCAGCACCAGCCTTCAAAAGAGCAGGTACACGCTCAGCATAGTCACGGGTATTGATACCAGCACCTACGATATAACGCTTGTTTTCATCAATAAGCTCTAACTCATTTTCCTTGTTATCGGTGTAATCCTTACGGAATACCATGTAACGGAGACGCTGATTTTCATCAACCAATGGAAGCATATTCAGCTTCTTATCCCAGATAATATCATTTGCCTCAGAAAGAGTAGTGTCAGCACTTGCATAAACCAGCTGATCAAATGGAGTCATGAACTCACGAGCAGGAACATCCATGCTCATGCGGCTTATGCGATAGTCACGGCTGGTAACAACGCCTAACAGCTTGCCAGTAGGAGTACCATCCTCAGTAACAGCCATAGTAGAATGACCAGTCTTTTCCTTCAGTGCCAGAATCTCACCTAAGGTAGTATCAGGACGGATATTGGAATCACTGCCTACGAAACCAGATTTGTAGTTCTTTACGCGAGCTACCATAGCAGCTTCTTCCTCAATGGACTGAGAACCATAAATGAAGGAAACACCACCCTCACGGGCCAGAGCAATTGCCATGGTATCGTTGGATACGGACTGCATGATTGCAGAGGTCATAGGAATATTTAAGGAAATCTTTGGCTCCTCACCAGCCTTGAACTTTACTAATGGAGTCTTGAGGCTTACATTTGCAGGAATACACTTGTCAGAGGAATAACCAGGTACCAATAAATATTCACCAAAGGTATGAGATGGTTCACTGAAATAGAATGCCAACTTAAGTCACCCTTCCTTTTCTTTAATAAATTTATTTGTGAAAAGAGCCGCCCGATAAAGACGGCTCTCATATTTAACTGAAATTAATTTATCTCATTACTCAACAGTAACGGACTTAGCCAGGTTACGAGGCTTATCTACATCACAGCCACGGGTAATAGCTGCATAGTAAGCCAACAGCTGCAGAGGAATTACAGTGAGGATTGGAATCAGAAGTTCATCAGTCTTAGGAACCTTGATTACATGGTCAACGTACTTCTCCAGCTCAGTATCATCAAATGCCGCAATACCGATAACTACTGCATCACGAGCCTTAACTTCCTTGATGTTGCTCAGGGTCTTCTCATATACATCCTTCTGAGTAGCCAGTGCAATAACAGGTACACCCTCAATGATGAGAGCCAGAGTACCATGCTTCAGCTCACCAGCTGCATAAGCCTCAGCGTGAATGTAGGAAATCTCCTTCAGCTTCAGGGAACCCTCCAAAGCTACATGATAGTCAAGGGAACGGCCAATGTAGAATACATCATCATTGTAGCCATACTGCTTTGCAAAGGTCTTAATAGGCTCAACATCCTCTAAGGTCTCACCTACATGAGTAGGCAGCTTCTGCAGCTCACCTACCAGCTCAGCAACGCGGTCAGCAGGGATAGTGCCCTTCAGCTCGCCCATGTACAGGGAAAGCATGAACATCAGTACAATCTGGGTGGTGTATGCCTTAGTGGAAGCAACAGCAATCTCAGGACCAGCCCAGGTATAAATAACCTGATCTGCTTCACGGGCAATAGAAGAACCTACTACATTGGTAACAGCCAAGGTCTTTGCGCCTAAACGCTTGGACTCCTTCAGTGCTGCCAGAGTATCAATAGTTTCACCGGACTGGCTGACTACGATAACGAGGGTATTTTCATCAATTATAGGATCGCGATAACGGAACTCGGAAGCTACATCAATCTCTACTGGAATACGAGCCAGCTTCTCTAAATAATACTTGCCAACCAGACCAGCATTATAAGCAGTACCGCAAGCGATGATATACATCTTATTGAAGGAATTTACAAATTCAGAAGTCCACTTCAGCTCATCCATAACAATGGACTTGCCGTCCTTGCCGATACGAGCAGACATGGTGTCACGAACTGCCTTTGGCTGCTCATGAATTTCCTTCAGCATGAAATGCTCATAACCGCCCTTTTCAGCAGCCTCAGCATTCCAGGTAACCTCGAATACCTTCTTGGTTACAGGCTCACCCTGACGATTGCTGATCCATACGGAATCCTTCTTAACGATAGCTAACTCGCCATCATTGAGGATATAATTGCGACGGGTATATGCAATAATTGCAGGAATATCAGAAGCAACGAAGTTTTCACCCTCGCCCAGACCGATAATCAGCGGGTTATCCTGCTTGGAGCAGATGAGGCAGTCAGGATTTGCCTTGGACATGAATACCAGAGAGTAAGAACCCTCGATACGGCGCAGAACTTCACGTACAGAAGCCTCGAAATCACCGTTGTAAACATCCTCTAAGAGATGTGCTACAACCTCAGTATCAGTCTCGGAACGGAACTCATGACCCTTAGCCTGCAGTTCTTCCTTCAGAGTGAGATAGTTCTCGATAATGCCGTTGTGTACAATTACAAAATCGCCATGGCAATCAGTGTGAGGATGAGAATTTCTGTCACATGGACGGCCATGAGTTGCCCAACGGGTATGACCGATACCCATAGTACCAACAGGAGTATCATCCTTTACCTTGTCACGAAGGGAAGCCAAACGGCCTACGCTCTTCTCTACACGGATATTCTCACCATCAAAAACAGCGATACCAGCAGAGTCATAACCACGATACTCCAGTTTAGCCAAACCATCCAAAAGGAAATTAGCCGCTTGATTGTCACCTACATAACCAACAATACCACACATAAATAGAACCGTTACTGAAAACTTATAAAAAGCTATTGCTTTTAAGTTTCATTCCTTATTC
>CALZDE010000037.1 GCA_945637225.1 uncultured Selenomonadaceae bacterium | reverse complement strand
TCAAACATAATTTTATAATATTTTATAACATAATATTAACTGTTATTCAGCCTCCTTCGCCTTGTAATCTACAATCTTAACACCTAAGCTTGGACAGACACCACAGCCAGTACAGGTATTTCTGCGGCAGTCATGTGTCAGTTCTTCTCTCATGCCCTTATCCCATTCATTTTTCAGGAACTTCCTTGTTACGCCCGGAGTAGTATGCTCCCATGGTAATGGCTCCTCAAAATCTCTGGTACGCTCATTGTATTCCTTAATATCTATACCGCACTTATCAAAGGCTTCATGCCATACCTCATTCTTAAAGAGGTCATTCCAGCCATCAAACTTAGCACCGTCAGCCCATGCCTGATAAATAACCTTGCTGATACGACGGTCACCACGGGCAATAGCACCCTCTAATACACTTACTCTTGCATCGTGATAATTAAACTTAATTGCTCTGTCCTTGATAGTGTCCTTTAATAAACGCTGACGACGCTCAAATTCTTCCTTTGGCACCTGACCAAACCACTGGAATGGAGTATGTGGCTTTGGTACAAAACAGGACACGCTGATGGTTACAGTTACGTTGCGCTTATGAGTAACCTCCCAGTACTTATCCACTACCTTCTTAGCAAGGTCAGCAATTCCCTTTACATCCTCATCAGTTTCAGTAGGCAGGCCCATCATAAAGTACAATTTTACCTGCTTCCAGCCCTGCTTAAAAGCCGCTTCTACCGCAGTTAAAAGATTTTCCTCAGTAACACCCTTATTGATAACATCACGCATACGCTGAGTGCCAGCCTCAGGAGCAAAGGTCAGACCGCTCTTACGCACCTGCTGAAGCTTATGAGCCAAGTCAATAGAGAAACTGTCAATGCGAAGAGATGGCAGAGAGAAGCTCATTTTCTCGTCCTTGTAATCCTCCAGCAAATCCTCAACTAATTCACCTAAACAGGAATAATCTGCTGAACTTAAGGAAGTAAGGGACATTTCATTGTAGCCAGTATAATCAACAAGCTTACGGGCCAGCTTCTTCAAATGCTCACGACTGCGCTCACGTATAGGACGATAAGAGGTGCCGGCCTGACAGAAACGACAGCCACGGGTACATCCTCTGAAAAGCTCAAGCATAATGCGGTCATGAACAATGTCAATGAAAGGCACTACCTGCTTTTCTACAAAAGGAACTTCATCCATATTCTGAATAACACGCTTCTTAACTACGGCAGGAGCCACACTTTCGATTGGCTTTATACTGCTGAAACGGTTATTTTCATCATACTCAGCTTCGTAGAATGATGGTACATAGATACCCTGCAAAGGAGCAATTTTCAGTAAAAAGCCCTTTCTGCCACCATTACAGCCCTCATTTTTCCATTCAATAAAGGCATCACATACATCAATAATAGTCTCCTCGCCCTCACCTACAATGAAGAAATCGAAGAAGTCAGCAATTGGCTCTGTATTATAAACGCATGGGCCGCCGCCTACAACAAAAGGAACAGTTTCATCACGGTCCTTTGCCCAGATTGGAATACCTGCTAAATCCAGCATATTCAGCACATTGGAATAAATCATCTCATACTGCAGGGAAAAGCCAAGGAAATCAAATTCCTTAATCGGAGAAAAGCTTTCCAAGGAAAACAGAGGTATATTCTGCTCTCTCATCTTCTCTTCCATATCTACCCAAGGAGCATAAACTCTCTCAGCAAAAATATCTTCTCTGTTGTTTAATACCTGATAGAGAATCTTTAAACCGAGATTTGACATGCCTACCTCGTATACATCAGGCAGGGCAAGGGCAAAACGGCATTTTACGTCATCTAAATTCTTTTTTACTGCATTCCATTCACCGCCAGTATAACGGGCTGGCTTCTCTACGGACTGCAACAGGGATGGGGATAAATTTATTTTCATTTGCTCATACTCTCCATAATTTATTTATCTATTTAAAACTGTAATGTCTGATTTCGCATGTGTATATTCATAAGTATTGCGATAGCCATAATATTTGTTGTCAAGGCACTGACACCGTAGCTCATAAATGGAAGCGGAATACCGGTAACAGGCATTATTCCAGCGGTCATGCCTACATTTACCAATACGTGGAACGCCAGCATAGAGGTGATACCTACTGCCAGCAGTCTGCCAAAGGTATCCTGTGCTTCTTTAGCAATTTCAATTCCTCGCCACAGCAGAAGAAGATACAGCAGAAGAAGTATCGTCGCCCCGATAAAGCCCAGCTCCTCACCTACTACGGCAAAAATAAAGTCAGTATGATTCTCCGGCAAAAAGTTCAGCTGACTCTGTGTACCTTCAAAAAGCCCCTTGCCAAATAACAGTCCTGAACCGATAGCTATTTTTGACTGAATAATATGATAGCCAGAACCTAATGGGTCAATATTAGGGTCCATAAATACCATTAGTCGCATTTTCTGATAATCTTTCAGCACGTGCCACAAAAGAGGTGCACAGACCACCCCCGCCGCAAAAATCCAGCCGAGAATTTTTAATCTGATACCGCTGGCAAAAATCATACCGAAGAAAATTGCCATAAATACCAAGGACGTACCAAGGTCAGGCTGTTTCATAACCAGCAGGAAGGGAAATCCCACATAAAGGGCGATTGGTATAAAATCCCTAAAGGAATTTATCCTGCCAAATTTGTCCTGCAAAATAGTAGCTATGGAAACTATCATAATGATCTTAGAAAACTCAGATGGCTGTAAGGTAATAGGTCCAATCTGAATCCAGCGCTGGGCACCAAGGGCAGACTGTCCCACAAACATTACCGCCAAAAGCATGATGATATTAAATATATAAAGCTTATTGCCATAACGCCCTAAGATTTTATAATCAAAATTCATCAGAAAGATTGCAACTGCTACATTCATTATGGTAAATATACCCTGACGCTCTACATACCAGTATCTTTCATCACTAGGATTATTTATATGGGTAGCACTGCCAATCGTTATCAGACTGATAATCAGAATAGCCGCCACTGCTCCAATAAGTACAAAATCTGTGCGCCTAAGCCATCTTTTACTCACCAAGGCTAAAACCTCCTACATATTACATACAGAAATATCCACTATATATAATATCACTAAATAAAGAAAAATAAAAGGGGGTATGTGCAAAAACTCCATACCACCTAAAAATAAAAGCTTTTAACTATGTCTCATTCTGCGAACCGGGATATTAGCTACCAAAGCTACTGCATTATCCTCATTCTCAAATGAAAGCTCCATATCCTTCTTATTGATATCCATATATTTGGAAATAACCTGTATGATATCATCCCTCAGCTTCTCCATAATCTCTGGAGACATATTAGCACGGTCATGCACTAATAATACCCGCAGACGGTCACCAGCTATCTTGCCAGATTTTTCCTTTTTACCAAAAATCTTCATAATGGAATCAAACATTTTCCGCCCCCTCCCTTAAAAGCCAAATGCTTTCTTCAAGCGCTTTAACAGGCCATCTTTAGGGACTACCAGGAAAGGAATTTCTTCACCGCAGATACGGCCAACGATATTTGCATAAGCCTTGCCTGCATAGGAATCCTGATTGAGAATTACTGGCTCACCAATATTAGCCGCAGTAATAACAGACTGCTCATCTGGAATCTGACCAATGCACTTAAGCTCTAAATGCTTCTGAATTTCTTCCATATTCATCATTTCGCCCTGATCTACCATGCTAGGACGAATACGGTTGACAATAAGTCTAATGTCATTCTTCTCAGAACGGAGAAGCTCACCGATAATCTTATCCGCATCACGGACAGCCGCAATCTCAGGCATAGTTACTACGATAGCCATATCAGCTGCGGCGATAGCAGTCTTAAAGCCCTGCTCAATACCTGCTGGACAGTCAATAATTACATAATCGTAATTCTTGCGGAGCTCATCACAAAGTACCATCAGCTGTGCAGGATTAATAGCAGACTTATCACGAATCTGAGAGGTTGGCAGAAGTAAAAGCTTCTCATACTTCTTGTGAGCCACCAGAGCCTTACGGTAAGGAACACGGCCCTCGGTAACATCAACCAAATCATAGAGAATACGGTTCTCTAAGCCCAAAAGCAAATCCAGATTGCGTAAGCCAGTATCAGTATCAATTAATACTACGCTATTACCACGCATAGCAAGTCCCATACCGATATTAGCAGAAGTAGTGGTCTTACCTACACCGCCCTTGCCGGAGGTTACTACTATAACTTTACTCATCTATATATTCCTGCCTTTCTAGCATAAAATCATCTTAACGTGTTACGGCTTCTACAATTATCTTGCCATCCTTGACATAAGCCTTTTCTGCACCACTGGTCTCCTCAACATTATCTGGACAGCGGGCCACCATATTAGCAATGCGTATCTGCATAGGCTCCATCTTATCAGCAATGATATATGCCGTAGAATCACCACGTGAACCGGCATGAACAATACCACTGCATGTACCCCGAATATCAATGTTACCGCCAGCAACAATATGAGCGCCGACATGGACATTGCCACAAATGAGAATAGATCCTTCAGAAATAATCTCCTCACCGCCCCTGACGGTACGATTGAATACCATCATTTCTTCTGCCTTAGGCTGAGGGGTAGGTGCCTGACTTGGCTGAACAGCTGGCTGCTGAATCTCTGGCTGTTGTTCTGCCACTGGCTGGGGCTCCATCATTGGCTCGTGCTGAGGTGTCTTCCCAAATCTAATATCTCTTTCCTTCGGGATACTGGTTATTGGAGGTATTGCAACCTCCTGAACAACTGGCTCCGGCTCAAAGCCCTTTGTATAGGAACGTCTTCTTAATTCATTTTCCGCTGTTTTTCTAGCGATAATCTTAGCAGGCTCGGCATCTGCAAAATTCACAGTAACCTGTCTTGCTGAAAACATTTCCTGCAATCTCTTTTTTGACTGCGGTCCAAACCCCTTTGCTACAATAGTTATAGCTGTTCCCTGAGGAAAATAATTTTTATTATGCTCCAGCTTTTCCTTTATTTCCGCTTCTATAACGGGAAAAGAAACAGATTTATCAAGAATAACCCAAAGTCCGTCTTTGCCACCCTTTATCTTAATTGCACTCGTACTCATAACTCCCCCGCTTTTCACTGCTTCTTCGCCTTAGCGGCTGCTTCCTCAGCCTTCTTCTTGGCCGCTGCCTCCTGCTCTGCCTTCTTTTTCGCCGCTTCCTGAGCTGCTATCTGCTCTGGGGTAGGCACATGGAATGCCGCATGAAGTATCTTTCTGCCAATAGGAACCGCTGACTGGGCACCATAACCGCCCTGCTCTACTATAACTGCCACTACTATGTTAGGATTATCAAATGGTCCATATGCTACAAACCAGCCATGATCACGGCCATGAGGATTCTCTGCTGTACCTGTTTTACCAGCAATTGCGATAGGAAATCCCCTGAAAATAGAAGCCGCAGTACCATAAACCGTAACGCCCTTCAGACCGGTCTGCACATGCTTAATAACCTCTGGAGATACATCCAGAGTACCCATCAGCTCAGGCTCAAACTTCTTCACTACATTGCCATTCACATCTACCATGCGGTCCACCATGTGTGGTCTGTAGCGTTTGCCATCTGCGGCAATTTCACCCATTACCATAGCAGCCTGCAATGGAGTAACCAGGTTGAAGCCCTGACCGATAGCGGCATCAAATGTCTCAGCTAAATACCATTCCTCTTTAAAGTTCAGCTCTTTATAACGTCTATTAGCCACAAGGCCATCAGATTCATAAGGTAAATCAATACCAGTAATCTTGCCTAAGCCAAACATTCTGGCATATTTTTCCAAGGTATCAATGCCCATGCGGTTGCCCATCTCGTAGAAATACACGTTATCGGAATGAGCCATAGCTTCCTCAAAGTTAATCCAGCCCAATACCTCACCATCAGCATTCCCCTTAGGGATAATCCAGTGATGACCGATATCATTTATTTTTTCCTCAGCTGTTACATGACCGCTGTCTAAGGCAGCTGTACCAGTTACTATCTTAAAGGTAGAACCTGGAGGATACTCACCAGTAATAGCCTTGTTATCCATAGGGAAATTTGGGTTATCATTGATTTTCTTCCAGTCCTTCTCGGAAATACCATGAGCAAAAAGATTTGGGTCGAAGGCAGGACGGCTTACAATGGCTAAAACCTCACCAGTCTGAGGATTCATGACAACTGCTGCTGCTGCCTTTGCACCAATTTGCACCAGCTGTTCATCAATCGCCTTTTCTGCCGCTGCCTGAATATCTGCATCTATTGTCAGATACAAATCATAGCCAGGTACAGGATTCTTCTTGCCAATTACCTGAACAGGCTTGCCTGTAACATCTACCTCTACCTGCTCACCGCCATTTTCGCCACGAAGTTCCTTATCATATACCTTTTCCAAGCCAAATTTACCGATGATGTCACCACTCTTGTAGCCCTCATCCTTCTTTTTCTCCAGCTCGGCATCACTGATTTCACTTACATAGCCAAAAGCATGCGCCGCATATTCCTTCATCGTGTACTCACGAATAGGCTTAACCTCTATTACAACACCAGGATACTGATCCTTGCGTTCCTCAATCAGGGTCATCATTTCTGGCCCCACATCATCCTTTACCTTGATTGGGTCAAAGCCAATATGATTTTTGATACGCTCATTTATTTTCTCCACTGGAACATTCAGCAATGTGCTTAAATTCTGTATTACCTCAGGAGAAATTGGACCATTTAACGGCAGTAATGAAACCGTAAAGCCTGGTCTATTAGTTACCAGCATTTTACCATTTCGGTCATAAAAAATACCTCTAGGTGCTACTGCTGGAACAATACGGATACGGTTGCCATCAGCAAGGCTGGCATAATAATCACCATCATAAATCTGCAAATAAGCCATGCGGGATATGAGTACAGTAATGATGAATACAATTACACCAGTTAAGACCTTCAATCTGGTATTAAAGGCTTCCATCTCCTGCTTATTATCCTCCACGCTTATACCTCTTTTCTATATTAACTCACAACATCATACATAGCAGACAAGGCACCCCGAAAAAGGTGCCTGCATTGTATATCAGAGTATACCTCTTTTTTTATTTTCATCTGGGTCGTCTATCATTTTGCGCACCATGGCATGCATTGGATAAGACAACAGAATATTATAACAGAGCATTGGTACCAGATGGGTAGTAACATGTATCAATATGTTGAACTTGTAGCCCAGCAAAAGCATGATACTGCCAGAAATGAGATAGGCCGCCGCTGTCGACATTATTGATGCCGATACCGGCAATATAAAACTATCTCTCAGGATACGCTTGGAGAAAATACCACAGCCGTAGCCTATTATCATCTTAGTAAAGGTGTTGACACCAAAGAAAGTTCCCGTAGCCAAATCCTGAAACAGCCCTAAGAGGAACCCCATAAAGCATCCCATTCTGCTTCCCTTGAAAAAGGCATACGAAGCCAAAATCAGCAAAAGCAGGTCAGGACCAACGCCATTATAATGAATAATCGGCAGGAATGATGACTGCATAACAAAAACCGCCATCACAAATGCCAGCCATTTACCAATAACCTCTAACATAATACCACCTGCTTACTTCTTAGGCGGGTTGACAGGAGTACCATCAGGATTAGTCTCTGTCCCCGGAGTCTGCGGTGGCGGTGTAAGTGGTACCGGTGGTGCTTCACGGGAGGCCGTAATAATCATTACATCCTCAATCTTCTGAAAGTCAGCCGCTGGTGACATAGTAGCAATCTCCAAAAGACCAGCATCATCATTACGAAGCGATACAACAGTACCTACCATCAAGCCTTTAGGATAAATACCACCAAAGCCAGATGTAACGATAACATCCCCTTCTTTTATATCAGAATTACGGGGAATATTCACCATCTGAGGTGACATCGCATCTTCCATATTGCCCTGCACGATACCAGCAACCCTTGATTCAGGACGCTGTACCAAAGTACCAACAGAAGACCTTGGGTCAAGAATCAGCTGTACCTTGGATGCATTAGGTGAAACCTCTACTACAAAACCCACCAATCCTTTTTCAGTAATTACCGGCATATTAACAGCAATACCGTCCATAGAGCCACGGTTAACCATAATTACATTTGTCCATGTATCCATGTTACGGCCAATTACCTGAGCAGCCACGAGGTCAAATTGACGGGAGGAAGCCTTATAATCAAGAAGGGCACGTAAACGGATATTTTCCGCCTCATATTCCCCCGCCTGCAGATTCTGCTGCCTCAGCTGTACTACTTCATTTTTCAGCATTTCATTCTGATGGTAAACTGTCACTACTTCCCAAACGGTAGCTGTAACATAATCAACTTCGTTGCCTGCCCACGCCAAAGCCCTCTGAAAAGGTGCTAAGGCAGATATAACAGCCTGGCTGGATACCACTGTGGTAAACCTTCCCTTAGCTGCGAAGAAGATAACACAGAAAACGCTGACTATTACAAAGACCAGCACCCAGATTTTTTTGTCAGAATTCGCATTTCTTCTTAGACGGCTCATCTTCACGCCTCAAAAACTCAATCAAATCAATCTAAATCAACGAAGCTTTTTGGTGGTCATTACGACACGCTTCAAAAGCTCAATATTCTCTAAGGAACGGCCAGTACCCTCACCTACACAGGACAAAGCATCCTCGGATACCAGTACAGGCATACCAGTCTCATGGCTCAGAAGTTTATCCAGATTGGTCAGCAGAGAACCGCCGCCAGTCATAACGATACCATGATCCATAACATCAGCAGCCAGCTCAGGTGGAGTCTTCTCCAGAGTGCTCTTAACTGCATCAATAATCTTGAAAATTGGCTCGCTCAGAGCCTCACGAATCTCGCTTGCATGAATGGTCAGAGTCTTTGGCAGACCGCTTACCAGGTCACGTCCACGAATATCCATGGTCTTATCACCAGTACTGCTTACAATAGCAGAACCAATATTAATCTTAATATCCTCGGCAGTACGCTCACCAATCATGAGGTTGTACTCACGCTTAATGTGCTGAATAATGGAAGAATCCATCTCATCACCGCCGATACGGATAGAACAGCTGGTAACAATACCGCCCAGAGAAATAACAGCAATCTCAGTGGTACCGCCGCCGATATCTACTACCATGGAACCAGTTGCTTCCTCTACTGGGAGACCAGCACCGATAGCCGCTGCCATTGGCTCCTCAATGAGATATGCCTCACGTGCGCCAGCCTGCTGAGCAGCGTCAATAACAGCACGCTTCTCTACCTCAGTAACACCAGAAGGAACGCCAACAACTACTCTTGGACGAACCATAGAGGACTTGCTGTTCATAGCCTTGCGGATGAAGTACTTCAGCATAGCCTGAGTTACATCAAAATCTGCAATAACGCCATCCTTCATTGGACGGATAGCAATAATGCTGCCAGGAGTACGGCCTATCATGCGCTTAGCTTCCTCGCCAACTGCAAGAACCTCACCATTGTCACTCTTAATAGCAACTACGGAAGGCTCACGAAGCACGATACCCTTACCTTTTACATGAACCAAGGTATTTGCAGTACCAAGGTCAATACCCATATCATGAGAAAAACCACCAAATAAATTAAACATAATTATATATGACTCCCTTCAAACCTAGAACAAGTTTAAATTCAATAAAAAAATGCTACCGATTTATTATACTCATTTCTCGACGTAAATGCAAATAAAATTTGCATTTTTTTTGAAAATTTTCTTATTTATGCTATCAGACCCTTTTCTTTCATAGAAATGAATCTGTTATTGCCAATAATAATATGGTCCAAAACGGGGATATCCATCACCTTGCCAGCGCTTACCATACGGTTTGTTGTTGCTATATCCTCCCGGCTGGGTGTAGGATCTCCGCTAGGATGGTTGTGTATCAGTATCATAGAAGCCGCCGACTGCTGAACCGCCGCCTTAAAGACTTCTCTTGGATGTACTACCGAAGCCGTCAGACTGCCGACAGATATAGTCTGCATGGACAGGATATGATTCTTAATATTCATCAGCATGACACAGAAATGTTCTTTCTGCTGATAGGACAGACGCGGTATAGCATAAGCCGCCACATCCTCTGGCCCGCTTACCACTGCCACATTGCCGTTTTTGCTGACCGAAAGGCGACGGCCTAACTCTATGGCAGCTATTATCTCTGCCGCCTTTGCCTCACCTATTCCCTTCAGCTTGGTAAGCTCCGCCACCGTCACCTGTGACATATTGTGTATGCCGGATTCCTTATAAATTCCTAATACTTCTTCTGCCAGCTGTATTGCCGACTTATCCTTAGAACCGCTTCTGATAAGAATAGCCAAAAGCTCCGCATTGCTTAAATGCTCTGAGCCATGACTGATGAGTCTCTCCCTCGGCCGGTCCTCTAAGGGCAAATCACGCACCATAGCCATATCCAAATCAACTCCTGACAAGAACTGCTTGAAACAGTCAAACACTCCATGTTTTTCTATTATAACACATTCAATCAAGAAAATGCAATCAGCATTTTATCCCTATTATAACGCTCAAATGAATGATAATGTTACTTCACCAAAACCTTCTTTCCTGCTGAAAAGAATGGCAGGAACATGAAAATCCTTCCCACTATATAGATAGCAATGTACGCTACAATGAAAACCAGTGGAGCCTTCAGCCAAACTATTAAATCCAATGGCACCATGAGATATACAATTGGGAAAAGCACCGCCATATGAACGTAGTACATAGTATAGGAATTAGCCGCCAGACGGCTTAACACACCATTGGTAAAATCCAGATTTTCCTTGCAGAAGCCCAAAAAGCCAAATACCGCTGATACCAGAAGCAACGCATGAAGCACCCACAAGACGCCCTTCTGCACCTCCATAGAGGAAGTCACAAAAGGATTCATAATGTACCATATAGGATATGCAAAGCTTACAATGACGAACAAGGAAAACCAAATCATCTGATTAGGTACATAACCGCCTGTGGTAAACCAATGATTACGCCATGCATAAACACCTGCCAAAAAGAATAAAGGATAGGTCAGTACACGGCATGGCTGATAAACAAAAAAATAGGAAAAATGCAGCCACAAATCATCATTGCCTATGTAATAATTGGTAATGGCTGTATTTGCCAAACAAAACAGCAAAACACCAGGGATAAAAAACTTTGATGGCTGTACTGAAACAAGCTTGCTTTCTAATATAGAAGGATATACCTTTGTTATCGCAGTCAGCATAATATAGCAGAGAGTCAGCATACCCAAATACCAGTACTGTACATGGGAAAACATAACACCAGGCTCCAGCATACCGTTGTTATTCCAGAATAGCGTCCAGCAGAAGGTCCAAAAATCCAATGGAATATTCCTAGTATAGAAGGTAATATAACTGACAGGTGCCGCAAAAATAATAACACCTAAAATCCATGGCAGAACAATTCTCAGCAGTTTTCCCTTCCACCACTTGCCATAGCCATGCTTTCCAAGAGTAGCTATACCGAAATAGCCTGATATAAAGAACATGATTGGCATGATGAAAACATCAATCCACAGAACAACACAGGTAAAAAGCAAATGTGTATGCTCGTAGTCGACAACATACCACCATTCAGGTGCGTAAGCCATAAAACACATAGCCCAGTGCAGGGCAATCATCAATGCAATAATAACCGTTTTTAAATTATCTAAAAAATATAATCTTGCCTGTTTCATTTTTTATTCTCCCAAGGCATAATTTAATCATAACGATGAAACACAACAAACTCAAAAATTAGAACATATCTTTTTTCCATAAAATGAGTCCACAGGATACCGTCAATATAGCAGCTAATACACCAATCGTGGTAAAAGCCATAGGATAGTCGGCCATAGGCACGTCAACATTCATACCGAAGAAGCTGGAAATAACTGTTGGTATAGCCAAAAGAATAGTCATTGCCGCCAAGAATCGCATCACCATATTCAGGTTGTTGGATATGATGGAAGATACCGTTGCTGACAGGCGGGACAAAATCTGACTGTACATATCAGCCATTTCCCTCGCCTGCTTATTCTCTATAATAACATCTTCCAGCAAATCTTCATCTTCCTCATAGACTTTTAGTATAGTCTGCATGCTAGTGCTTGACCTCAGACGCATCAGCTTATCCAAAACGGCACCATTACTTCTGAGTGAAGCGTTGAAGTAAGTGAGGCCCTTCTGCAATTCCAAAAGGTTGAGAATTTCCTGATTACGCATGGAATGACGCATATTATTCTCTAAAACATTATCCTCTATTTCCTCTGACAGCTTGCTTATCTGTCTCAGATAGCGCAGATAGAAGGTCGCAGATTTATAAAGAATCTGAAATAAAAAACGGGTTCTCTTAAAGGTGCGGAAGGTCTTTGCTGTATTCTGATTAAACTCAGATATAACAGGGGTTTCCTCCAGACATACCGTAATGATGTACTCATGAGTAACAATAATTGCCAAAGGCAGAGTATCATAACTGCCATGCTCCCTCATTACAGGAACATTTGTCAGTACCATGACACTATCGTCCTCTACATCTGTATGGGAACGCTCCTCATCGTCAAGTGCTGAACGCAGAAAATCAGGCTCAACCTCTGTGAGATTTCCTACTACCTTCAGCTCATAAGGAGTAGGGTCAACAATATTTATCCATGCACCCTTTTCCAAAGTTTTCAGAGTAAGCTCCTGCAGTGGACCGCTCTCCAGTGACTTATAGATTTGTAACATGCTATAAGTACTCCTTTCCATACGGGAACTGCCCAATGCAATAATGCCAGATTATCCGCAGATGATAAAATATGCTAAAGCACAGACAGCTCCCTTATTTAGCTTTGGTTTTTCTTTATTAGTTTTTATACTACTATCAGGACTGCCTGCATCCATTATCCTCACCATCCTCTGAAAATTGAATTATCTAGCATATAAAATATTACTACTAAACTACCCTTTTCGTCAACTATTTTTTTGTTACTATTTATTCTAGCT
This sequence comes from uncultured Selenomonadaceae bacterium, assembly GCA_945637225.1. Taxonomy (GTDB): domain Bacteria; phylum Bacillota; class Negativicutes; order Selenomonadales; family Selenomonadaceae; genus CAMCDL01. The sequence goes on along the minus strand of CALZDE010000037.1, from coordinate 234 downwards.
TTTTTCATAAAAAAATGATAAAATAATTTCTATGAATAAAAACTATAAAGGAATGATTTCTATGAACAAACGCTCTACCCTTCCTATTAAGCTGGGGGCGGTGGGCTGCCTTTGCCTGCTATTTCTCATTACTTACCTCTGCAATCCAGATTTCTTCAAGGAGCTTTGGGCAGTATGCCTGAGCGGTGATATGCATCAGGTAGCAGATTACATCAACTCCTTCGGAAGCTGGGC
>CALZDE010000036.1 GCA_945637225.1 uncultured Selenomonadaceae bacterium | reverse complement strand
CTTGAAATGCAGGTAGGAGAAAACGAAAAGGAATATCTTCCATGCAGAACAAGGTACTATCAGTCAAAGATGGATGGAGAGCTTTTAGCTAAGGGAAAATCCTATCGTTATCTGAAAAACACAATAATAATTTTTATTTGTACCTTTGATCCATTTGGCTTAAATCTGAGTAAATATACATTGGTTACTAAATGTGTTGAAGCTCCTGATATGTCTGTTAATAATAGGACAACAACAATATTTTTCAATACTAAAGGTGATAGAAAAGGGCTAACTGAACGTCAGATAGCATTTCTTGACTATGTAGACGGTAAAGGTGCTAGTGATGAATTTACAGCAAAACTGGAAGAAAGAGTAAAATTTGTAAAGATGGATAGTGGAAAGAAGGCGGATTTTATGACTTGGCAGCAGGAACTTATCGAGCAGCAGGAGATTGGAAAAGAAATTGGAAAAGAAATTGGAAAGGAGATTGGTAGGGATATTGGTAAAGTGGAAGATATTATCGAAATGTTAAAGGACCAACTGCCATTAGAGAAGATTTCTAAATACACTCAGTACACAGTCGAGCAGATAAGAGAAATTGGCATTAAACATGCTCTTTTGTAAGTGGAAATATATTTTATTTAGATAGTGTTCAAAAATTTAAGAGATTATGAAAAAAATAAGGGTAATTTGATTCAAGAGAACCGATTACCCTTATTTTTGTGGTGTGATTTATAACCGTTTATATGAGATTTCTGAAAATTAAATACGAACCATGTCAGAGGTGATTTCCTTTAAGCTGAATGCACCGCACATGCTCATGGTGTCCTCTAATTCCGCCCCTAATTTACTTACAAGAGCCTGTACACCTTCTGCACCACCGCCATAAACAGCTGTTACGAATGGTCTAGCTATAATTACTGCATCTGCTCCCATAGCGATTGCCTTGAATACATCGGTACCAGTACGGATTCCGCCATCAACAAAAATCTTGATACCGCTTCCCTTTAATGCTTCAACGATTTCAGGAAGAACCTCAGCAGTTGCAGGGCACTGGTCGAGTACACGTCCGCCATGATTGGAAACTACAATACCAGCGGCACCGGCATCACGAGCCTTCAAAGCACCCTTTACAGTCATAATTCCCTTGACGATGAAAGGTCTGCCAGCTTCCCAGGCAATATCCTTTAATTCTTTCACGCTCTTAGGGCCGGCAGGTGGATTCATGCCTTTTAAGAAAGGAAGGCCAGCGGCATCTACGTCCATAGCTACACAGAAAGCGTTGGAGTCTTTCACCTGAGCCATTTTTTCCTTTATGGTATCAATATTCCAAGGCTTTACGGTAGGTACGCCCACACCGTTACACTTTTTGATAGCTTCTGTTGCGGCGGTCATTACATTAGCGTCTACACCATCACCAGTAAAAGCGGCAATACCAGCTTCTGCACAGGCAGAGACTAGAACGTCATTATAGGTTACATCGTTGTATTTATCACTGTAATGGAGAGTAACAGCACCTACTGGGCCAGCAAAAATTGGGTATTTGAAGGTTTTGCCAAAGAGCTGGAAGGAAGTATCAACAGGCTTTCCTTCGCAGAGAGTATCCATATTAACACGAATTTCCTGCCATTTATCATAGTTGCGGATAGCGGTATCTCCCACACCCTTGGAGCCAGGGCCAGGCATGGTGTTACGGCAGGCTTTTCCGTTGCAGACTGGGCAGGCGTGGCATTTGGTTCCGATACAGGTTTTAGCATTTGCGATTACTTCTTGAAAAGTCATGGTAATTCCTCCTAAATTTGCATTAATACACTACGTATATTCTATCACTTGTTATTGATTAGGTCAATGTTTTTGTATTGAATTTTTTTATTTTATGTGTTAAAATGAACACACGTTAATTTTAGATATCTCAATTTAGAAAGGAATATATATGGCGAAAAAGAAACAGAAATTTTATGCTGTAAGAATAGGGCGTGTGCCTGGTATATACAATAGCTGGATAGATTGCAGTGAGCAGGTGGCTGGTTTCACTGGGGCAAAATACAAGAGCTTTCCTACGCTTGAGGAAGCAAATGCCTACCTTCGTGGGGAAGATACTCCTGCTAAAAGTGTTGCGGTTCAGACAAAAATTCCGGGAATTGTTGCTTTTGTAGATGGTTCTTATTTTAACGGTGAATATGGCTGGGGATTTGCTGTTTTTGATAATGGAACGCTGATTTTTAAGGCAAATGGAAAAGGCCGTTCAGAGGAATCCGCCAAGCTTCACAATGTAGCGGGAGAGATTGAAGCGGCAAAGGAAGCTGTGCTTTGGGCAGAGAGTAATGGAGTGGAGAAGCTTATTATCTGCCATGATTACAACGGTATTTCAGAGTGGGGCATGGGACGCTGGAAAACAAATCTTCCACAGACTCAGGAATATGCAGAGTTTATGAAGTCACGCAGAAGCTGGGTAGTCTTTCATAAGGTAGCAGGGCACACCGGTGTAGCAGGCAATGAGCTTGCAGACCAGCTGGCAAAGGCCGCAATTGGCTTAAAATAATTTTTAGATAACGTCATTGGTAATTTAAACTTTTACTGATGGGGTTATTTTTTTGTTGTTTTTTTTGTTAATGTATGATAAAATAACAAGATACGGAAAATTTACTTTTAGTAGGTGATAAATTTGCAAAAGAAGCGTACCCGTCGTGGGTCTGATAATAAAAATAATAATGCGAAGGTTACTGGGCGCAAGAATGAATTAATTGGTGTTGGCTTAGTGGCTCTCGGCTTGGTTTTTATCTGTGGTATAATGGGGCTGAATGTTGGCTTTGTGGGGATTTATTTTGCAAAATTCCTGCAATATTTTTGTGGCATTGGCTCTATGATACCTGCAGTTGCTTTTATTTATCTTGGTTACAATTACATAATGAAGGGCACAGGCTTTCAGCTTGACAAAAGAAGTATAGGTATTGGGCTGATGTTTGTGACCTTGCTTTCTATTTTCCATCATTTTATGGTGCCTGCTGGCTCAGAAATCCTTCCTTCTGAATTACAGCGTGGTGGCGGTCTTTTAGGTGGTATTGTCCTGCTGTTTATGAGGAAGCTTTTTGGTGTGGCGGGAGCAATTGTTATTTTGGGTGCTGGATTTGTTGGTTCCATTCTTTTAGCAACTACCTGGTCATTAGCAAATGGTATTTTTAAGACTCAAAAGGGTGTAGAAAAAGGTGCTGAGGCGGCAAAGAAGGGTGTAGAAATCAGTGCTTCTGTAGCTAAAAAAGGTGTGGAAAAAAGTGCAGAGGCAGTGAAGGATACCGCTAAGGTGGTTTATTCTACAGCAAAGGTCGTGGAAAATAAGGTTGAGGAACAGGTAACAGAGCAGGTTCAGAATATAAGAACTAATGTTTCTGCATGGCAACAGAGGCGTGCTATGCAGAAGGCAAAGGCGGCTTCTTTCTTTAATCAGGAATCAGCAGAGGTATTTTCTTCTGTAAATTATGAGGATGATGAAAATGCTGACCGTTCACTTAATAATAGCGGTAATGCTTATTTAGGAAGTCTTTCAGAAGGTATTGGCAGGGATAACGATATCCCTAATCAGGCTGGCAAGGGTTTTGAAGTGGCAGAGGAAATGGCAGGAGCGGCTGCTGCTGTTAAAACTGCTGTAACAGCTGGGGCGGCGGAAGCTGTTTTAGAAGAAGCTTTACCTGTGACGGAAAATGTTTGGGGCATAAACAGTAATCCGGGCAAGGTATTAGCTAAAATGCAGGAACAGAATAACAGTTATTTCCCATTGAATATCAAATCTGATATTTCCTTTGCTGATGAAAATGATTCTGCTGAGGATGATTATGATGAAAATGATGATATTGATATAGAGGGCACCTTGCTCGAAGAAAATTCTTTTGCGGATAATGATACAAATGAAGCATTAGAAGAAATGGCTGTTGAAGAAACAGAAGATGATGAGGCAGAAGATGAAGAAATAATTGAGGATAACGAAACAGCTGATGATATAGCCGATGATATAACAGATGATGAAGATCTTGAAAAAGACCCTTATGAGGATGAATTTTCTGAGGATGATTTGGATGAAGAAATCGAGGAAGCCAATGAAGATGATGAAGAACTCGATGAGGCTGATGATGAAACTGATGAAGATGAAGATTATGAGCCATTTCAGTCCTATGGAAGCAGTGCAAAGGGGCGTTCATGGCTTGATGATTACACCGATGATTTAGATGATGGAGATGATGAGGATCTTATTACAGTGGGGGCTATTGGCAGTACCATACCAGCACCTAAAAAAAATTCTTCCTTTAATGATGTGAAATCTAATTCTCATAGTGAGGATAATTTGCCTTCTAAAATGATTGAACGGCATCAGGAGTGGCAGAAGGTGATGGACGAGGAAGAAAAGCCAAGCAAAGTTACCGTTGAAGAAGTGGCTGAGGAAAATGAAGAAGAAAAAATAGAAATTCCTTATGTAATGCCTGATATTGAGGAACTGCTCGATATTACGGAAAAGGCGGATATTGGGGCGGTTCAGGAGGAAATTAATCAGAAGGCAGAGATTTTGGCTCAGACGTTAAGCGATTTTAATGTCAAGGCGGAAATTTTGGCGGCAAGCCGTGGCCCGGCGGTTACTCAGTATGAGGTAAAGCCTGCTCCCGGCGTAAAGGTCAATAAGGTGACAAATCTTTCTGATGAAATTGCTCTTAACATGGCTGTTTCTGCTGTACGTATTGAGATTATCCCCGGCAAGGCGGCTATCGGTATCGAGGTGCCTAATACCATTCGTGACAGTGTACCTCTCCGCGAGGTTTTGGAACAGCCCGGCTTTGAGGAAGCAAAATCTGATTTGACCGTCGGCTTGGGTATGGATATTGGCGGTCGGCCTATTTTTGCGGATTTGGCGAAAATGCCTCATTTGCTTGTTGCCGGTGCTACTGGCTCTGGTAAATCTGTCTGCATTAATACGATTATCAGCAGTATTCTCTTCAAGGCACACCCTGACGATGTAAAATTTATTTTGGTTGACCCTAAGATGGTTGAACTTTCTGTCTACAATGGCATTCCTCATTTGATGGTACCGGTAGTAACTGACGCTAAAAAAGCCGCTTCGGTATTGAACTGGTCTGTGCAGGAAATGGAGCGGAGATACGAACAGCTCAGTAATGCTGGTGTCCGTAATATGGCTGGCTATAATAAGATTTATGGTGATGACCCTGAGAAGAAAATGTGCAGTTTGGTAATAATCATTGACGAGCTGGCAGATTTGATGATGGTTGCTCCGCATGATGTAGAGGACGCTATATGCCGTATTGCTCAAAAGGCTCGTGCGGCAGGAATTTATCTTGTCTTGGCTACTCAGCGACCTTCTGTCAATGTTATCACTGGTACGATTAAGGCGAATATTCCTTCAAGAATTTCCTTTGCGGTAACTTCTCAGATTGACTCACGTACTATTCTTGATGCTTCAGGTGCAGAAAAGCTTTTGGGGCGTGGCGATATGATGTTCTCCCCAGTCGGTGCAAGCAAGCCAACCCGTATACAGGGTGCATTTATCAGCGATGATGAGGTAGAGAGGCTTCTTGATTTTATTCGCAGTCAGGGTCATGAGATAAAGACAAATCAGGAAATTATTGAATTTACTGAAAAGGCGGCCTTGGAAGCAAGCGGTGAAAATGACAATGCTCCTGCTGAAAAGAAAACGAAACCAAAACGCCGTAACAAGTCAGATATTCTCATGGGTGAGGCTCTCGAACTTATTCTTTCCAGTGGGCAGGCATCAGCTTCTAATGTTCAGAGACGTTTCCGCATAGGTTTTGCAACGGCACAGCGCATTATTGACAATATGGAGGAGCTTGGTATTCTTGGTCCTGCTAATGGTGGCAAGTGTCGTGAAATTCTCGTTTCAGGTGATGAAGCGAGGGAAATTTTAGCTGATTGGAATCAGGAATAAGCGGTTATCTTTGAAACGCTGTTACAAGGAAAAAAATAATTTAAAATTGATTTTTTGGATAGAATGCGTTATAATATGGGGTGAGTGTTTATCATGGAAAAGAAAAAAGGTTTGCTTTTAATTCATACCGGCGATGGCAAGGGAAAAACTACAGCGGCTTTAGGTTTGGCATTACGTTCCTGGGGTGATGGCTTTCGGGTTCTTATTCTTCAGTTTATCAAGGGTGGCTGGACCTATGGAGAAATGACGGCTATTGAGAAGTTGTCGGAGCTGCCTGAGGAATTAGGTACTGGCGGTAAAATTGAGCTTCGCCGTCTGGGCAAGGGATTTACCCGAAGAAATGATGATCCTGAAGAAAAGGAAGCACATCGTAAAGCGGCGGGAGAAGCACTGGCTGAAGCTGAGAAGGAAATTGTCAGCGGTCAGTGGGATTTGATTATACTGGATGAAATAAACTATGCCATAAATTTTGGCTTGTTAGATGTAAAGGATGTACTAGATGTATTAGGGAAGCGGAATGAGGAAACTCATATCGTGCTTACGGGAAGAAATGCCGCGCCGGAATTGGTGGAAATAGCCAATCTGGTAACGGAGATGACGTTGGTAAAACATCCATTTCAGCAGGGAATAAAGGCTCAGCGTGGTATTGAATTTTAGTAATTAATGGCGGGAGTGGTAGTTAGTGAAACATAAAGGAAATTCTGTTCTTTGGATTGCGTTGCTTATTATAGCAAGCTTTTCCATCACTACCCTCATATCAGTAAATTCTCTCAGTTCGGTAATGGATTCTCAAAAGGAATACACCATGCGTCTGATGTCAGGTAATATTCACAATGCAATTGACAGCAAGATGGCAGCGAATATTGCTATTTCCCGCACCATGTCTAAGAACAGCTCTGTGGCTGATTTACTGTTTAAGGACAGTAAGGTGGAGGAAAAGGTAAGGGAAGGAAATATTAAGGAAACCCTGATTAAGCTTCAGGTAGGTATGGGACTTGATTATTCCTTTGTTGTTTCTGATGCTACTAAAAGAGTGTATACCTCAAATGGCTTCAGCAGAACAATTGACCCTAGTGTCGATTTGTGGTACAACGAATGTGCTACCAACAGCAAGGATTATGTTGTAACTATCAAAGGCGATGGTCAGGAGCATAAAAATTTAGCGGTCTACATTAACAGTCCTATTCGTGATGGCAATAACAATCTTTTAGGTGTTACTGGTATGGCGGTGGACGTTACCAGCCTGCAAAACCTGTTGCAGAGCTTAGAGCAGGAATATGGTGTGCTGGCTTATTTAGTTGATGATGAAGGCTATGTGCTGGTAGCCAGCGATAATTCTAAGATAGGTAATATTTTATCTTTGGATTACAAGGTATCTACCGATTCAGGGAAGTACCGTTATGAAAATGCTGAGATAAACGGTGAACAGCGTTACTTTATCAGCCGTTATCTTGATAATCTGGGCTGGTATCTTGTGGTAGTAGATAATGACATGGTGATTAAGGATGTGTCATCAAGTCTAATTGGTCAGAATATCGTAGCGGCTATTGTTGTACTGCTCATAGTACTGGTAATTACACAGCGTCTTGTAGTGAAAGATAGAAAGAAGCTGGAGGTTACAGCTTACAGAGATAAGCTTACAGGTCTTTACAACCGAAACTATGTAAAGATTCTGATGAATGGCAAAGTTAATCTTGATACTAAGAGATTTAAGGCACTGGCTATTATTGATGTAGACAGGTTTAAGGAAGAAAATGATACTAAGGGGCATTTGGCAGGTGATAGTGTCCTGCGCAATGTTTCTTATATAATGAGAGGTACGCTGAAGAATGATGGATTGGCTATCCGCTGGGGCGGTGACGAGTTTATTATTCTCTTTATGGTACCTGCTCAGATAGCGGCTCAGCTTTGTGAGGAAATGCGTCACAGGGTAGAAGCTGAAACAGATGTTACGATTTCTGTAGGTGTTTCCGGTCTGAAGCCAAGAGATACCTTGACAGCAGCTGTGGAACGTGCGGACAGTGGTCTTTATAAGGTAAAGGAAGCCGGCCGTAATAAAGTATTCCTAGTGAAGTAGTGGTTAGCAGCCACTGAAATAATATTATTATTTAGGTAGGAGTTAGATACAATGAGATCTGATGTTGTAAAGAAGGGTGCAACCCGTTGCGCTCATCGTTCCTTATTCAATGCCATGGGCTTTGGTCCTGAGGATTTAAAGAAGCCTTTGATTGGTATTTGTAATTCTTTTAATGAAGTAATTCCAGGTCATATCCATCTTCGTGAGATTGCTGACGCGGCTAAACTGGGTGTAGCAGCTGCTGGCGGTACCCCAATGGAATTTCCTGCAATCGGTGTCTGCGATGGTATTGCTATGGGTCATACCGGTATGAAGTTCTCCCTGGCAAGCCGTGAGCTTATTGCGGATTCCATTGAAGCTGTAGCAATGGCAACTGGCTTTGACGGTCTGATTTTGATTCCTAACTGCGATAAGGTAGTTCCAGGTATGCTGATGGCTGCAGCTCGACTCAATATTCCTGCTGTAGTTGTAAGTGGCGGTCCTATGCTTCCAGGCCGTTACAATGGCAAGGATATCAGCGTAAGCCAGTCCTTTGAGGCCGCTGGTGAATTTGCTGCAGGTAAGATTTCTGCTGAGGATATGACTGATGTTGAGGCAGTTGCTTGCCCTGGCTGTGGTTCCTGTGCAGGTCTTTTCACTGCTAACACCATGAACTGTCTGACTGAGGCTCTTGGTATGGGCCTGCCTGGCAATGGTACTATTCCAGCAGCTTATACTGGTATGCGCCGTCAGCTGGCTAAGAAGGCTGGTCAGGTAGTTATGGATATGATTGAAAAGGATATCCGTCCTTTAGATATTCTGACTCAGGGTGCTTTTGAGAATGCTATTACCGTAGATATGGGTATTGGCGGTTCTTCCAACACCGTTCTTCATCTGACTGCTATTGCACATGAGGCTGGTATTGAACTGCCTGCTCAGAAGTTTGATGAAATTTCTCACCGCACTCCATACATCGCATGTCTGTCCCCAGCTGGCCATCATCATATGATTGACCTCAATGAGGCTGGCGGTATTTCTGCAGTTATGAAGGAGCTTTCCAAGAAGGGTATCATTGATACTGAGGCTATGACCGTTACTGGCAAGGTAGCTGACCGCATTGCGAATGCTTCTATTAAGCGTGCTGATGTTATCCGTACCATTGAGAATCCATATCGTCCAGAGGGCGGACTGGCAATCCTGTCCGGTAATCTCTGCCCAGAGAATGCAGTAGTTAAGGCTTCGGCAGTAGCTGAGGACATGCTGGTATATTCCGGTAAGGCTAAGTGCTACAGCTCTGAGGAAGATGCCGTAAATGCTATTATGGATGGCGATATTCATGATGGCGATGTAGTAGTTATCCGCTATGAGGGTCCAAAGGGCGGCCCTGGTATGCAGGAAATGCTGAACCCAACTGCGGCTATCGTAGGCCGTGGCTTGAAGGTTGGTCTTATCACTGATGGACGTTTCTCCGGTGCATCCCGTGGTGCCTGCATTGGTCACGTTTCTCCAGAGGCTATGGCTGGCGGTCCTATTGCTTTCATTGAGGATGGCGATATTATCGATATTGATATTCCAAACCGCAAGCTGGAACTGCGTGTTTCCGATGAAGTACTGGCAGAGCGTAAGGCAAACTGGGTAAGACCTGAGCCAAAGATTAAGACTGGCTATCTCTCCCGTTATGCAAAATTAACTACTTCTGCTTCCAAGGGTGCAGTTGTAACTGCTGATTAATAGAAAAATATGCATATAGTATTAATAGAGCCGGAAATTCCCGGCAATACAGGAAATATAGCTAGACTTTGCGCCGCTACAGGGGTTGAGCTTCATTTGGTAAAGCCTTTGGGGTTTTCCATTGATGATAAGCATTTAAAGCGGGCAGGCCTTGATTATTGGAATCTGGTAAAGGTACACGTTCACGAGAATTTTGCTGAGGTATTAGAAAAATATCCGAACAACAAATTCCACTATTGTTCTACCAAGGCTCCAAAAGCACATTCTGAGGCTGATTTTGGTATGGATGATATGCTGGTATTTGGCAAGGAAACAGCTGGTATTCCAGAAGATATTTTGAAGGCAAACTGGGAAGCTTGTATCAGAATTCCAATGATAGAGGGTGCAAGGTCTCTCAATCTGTCCAATTCTGCCGCTATCGTAGTGTATGAAGCATTACGTCAGCAGGGGTATGCAAGTCTCCAGCAGGAAGGACCAGGACTGAGAGGAAAGCAAGGTCATGGCTGTTAATTATTAAGAAATAGACGTTATTAAAGAGTTATTAGGAGGAAATGAAATGAGTATTTATGTAGTAGGTCATAAGAGCCCAGATACTGACTCCATCTGTTCTGCTATTGGTATGGCATATTATGAGAAGGCTATGGGCTTCGATGCAGTTCCAGCTCGTGCAGGCGAAATCAACAAGGAAACCAAATATGCTCTTGATTATTTCAAGGTAGATGTTCCAGAGCTGATTTCCGACGCAAAGGAAGTAATTTTAGTAGACCACAATGAGCCAGCACAGGCTTTTGATGGCATTGAGAACGCTAAGATTTTAGCTCTTATCGACCATCATCGTCTTGGCGGTCTCTGCACTCCAGATCCAATCTATATCAATGTACGTCCAGTTGGCTGTACCGCTACCATCGTAGCAGATATGTGCTGGAGACATGAAGTGGAGATTCCAGCAGAGATTGCAGGTCTGCTTCTTTCTGCAATTCTTTCTGATACCGTCCTCTTTAAGTCCCCAACCTGCACCGAGAAAGATAAGAAGGCTGCTGAGACCTTAGCTGCTATTGCTGGTGTTGAGCTGAAGGAATATGGCATGGCTCTCTTAAAGGCTGGTGCTGGTATTGATGGCATGACTCCTGCACAGGTAGCAGATACCGACCTGAAGAAATTCGAGTTTGGTTCTACCAAGGCTATTGTCAGCCAGATTTCAGTAATGGACCCTGAGGAAGTATTAGCTATTAAGGCTGACCTCTTAGAGGCAATGAAGGCTAATGCAGCAGCAAAGGAAGTTTCCTTAGCACTCTTAATGGTTACTGACATTCTCAATGAAAGCACTCATCTATTAGTTGCAGGTGAGCCAGCTGATTTAGTTGAGAAGGCTTTCGAGAAGAAGGTAGAGGATAACTGCGTATTCCTGCCAGGCGTAATGTCCCGCAAGAAGCAGATTGTTCCTCAGATGACTAACGCTGCAAAATAAAAAATAAATTTAAGTGATACAGGAGCCTTGGGGCAAAATGCTCTGAGGCTCTTTTTCTAAAAATATTTTAGAAGGGAAATTCAAACATGAGCGATTATACCATTAATACAAAATGTGTACAGGCAGGCTATACTCCAGGAAATGGTGAGCCACGTCAGATTCCAATTATTCAGTCCACTACCTTCAAGTATGATACCAGTGAGGATATGGGTAAGTTATTTGATTTAGAGGCAAGCGGATATTTCTACACTCGTCTTCAGAATCCTACCAACGATTATGTAGCGGCAAAGATTGCGGCTCTTGAGGGCGGTACTGCGGCAGTTCTCACATCTTCTGGACAGGCGGCAAACTTCTTTGCAATTTTCAATATCTGTGAGGCAGGCGACCATTTAGTAGCTTCAACCTCCATCTATGGCGGTACCTTTAATCTTATAGCTGTAACCATGAAGAAAATGGGCATAGATGTAACCTTTGTTTCTCCAGAAGCAAGCGAGGAAGAATTGAATGCGGCATTTAAGGAAAATACAAAGCTGGTTTTTGGTGAAACAATTGCTAATCCTGCCCTGACTGTATTAGACATTGAGAAATTTGCCAAGGCAGCACATGCAAATGGCGTACCTCTTATTGTAGATAATACCTTCCCAACTCCAGTAAATTGCCGACCTTTTGAGTGGGGTGCAGATATCGTTACTCATTCCACTACCAAATACATGGATGGCCATGGTGCGGCAGTTGGCGGTGTTGTAGTAGATAGCGGTAAATTTGACTGGATGGCACATAAGGAGAAATTCCCAGGTCTCTGCACACCTGACGAGTCCTATCACGGTATTACCTATGTAGAAAAGTTTGGCAATGCAGGTGCATTTATTACTAAGTGTACTGTTCAGCTGATGCGTGACTTTGGCTGTATTCAGTCCCCACAGCATGCATTTATTTTAAATCTCGGCTTAGAGTCTCTCCATGTACGTATGCCAAGACACGTAGAGAATGGTCAGGCAGTAGCAGAATTTTTAAGTCAGCACCCTATGATTGAGAAAGTAAATTATCCAGGCTTAAAGGGCGATAAATATTATGAGCGTGCTCAGAAGTATTTGCCAAATGGCGGTTGTGGTGTAGTTTCCTTCGAGATAAAGGGTGGCCGTGAGGCGGCAGAAAAGTTCATGAAGAACTTGAAGCTGGCGGCTATTGAAACACATGTAGCAGATGCAAGAACCTGCTGTTTAAATCCAGCAACCTCAACACATCGTCAGCTGACCGATGAACAGCTCAAAGCAGCAGGTGTTCCAGCGGGCTTGGTTCGTATGTCCTGTGGCCTTGAGGATAAAAAGGATTTGATTGCAGATTTGGCTCAGGCATTAGACGCAATCCAATAAAATACACAGGAGTATGATATGTTTGATGCAGTAATAATAGGTGCTGGTTTTGCTGGGGCGGTTTTGGCAGAGCGTTTGGCAACTCAGCAGAATAAAAAAATTCTTTTAGTGGAAAAAAGACAGCATATTGGCGGTAATTGTTATGATTACCGTGATAAAAATGGAATTATTGTCCACAAATATGGGCCTCATCTTTTTCATAGCAATAGCCGTCAGGTATGGGATTATCTATCTAAGTTTACTGAGTGGGATATTTATCAGCATCATGTTTTGGCCTGCATTGATGGCAAGCCTGTTCCTATTCCATTTAATCTGAATACTTTATATGAGGTATTTCCTGCAAGTATGGCAAGCAGATTGGAGAATAAGCTTTTAGAAAACTATGAGTACAATTCTAAAGTGCCTATTTTACAGTTGAAGCAGTCAGAGGATAAAGACTTGCAGTTTCTTGCTGATTTTGTTTATGAGAAAATATTTGTACATTATACCATGAAGCAGTGGGATATGAGGCCAGAGGATATTGATGGTGCGGTTACGGCTCGTGTTCCTGTGTTTATAGGCAGGGATAACCGCTATTTCAATGATGAGTATCAGGGTGTGCCAAAGAATGGCTATACTGAGATTTTCAATAATATGCTCAATCATCCGAATATCAAATTGATGATGAATACCTCTGCTAAGGAAATTATGGAGTTTTCTGAGGGCAAGATTAAATTGATGGGTATGCCTTTCGCTGGCAAGGTGATTTATACAGGGCTTTTAGATGACCTTTTTGATTATAAGTTCGGGGAACTGCCTTACAGAAGCGTAGATATGCGTTTTGAAACCATCAGCAAAAGGGATTATCAGGAAGCCACAACTGTAAATTATCCTAATAATTATGAGTTCACACGTATTACTGAATTTAAGAAAATTCATTATGCAGATACTTCTAATACTACCATTCTCAAAGAATTTCCACAGCGTTATGTAAGGGGCGAAAATACTCCGTATT
>CALZDE010000035.1 GCA_945637225.1 uncultured Selenomonadaceae bacterium | reverse complement strand
TATAGAATAAGGTACCCGCCACTTATAGAAGTGGGGGACATCTCTTAGTCGTTATCACTAAAAAATTCCGCTACCTTCAGCAAAAAGTAGCGGATATCTATTAATTCTTCTTTACATTCTTATCTGATGAAAAATACACCTTAGTAGGAGTAGTCATGCCATACTCACCAGCCGCAATATCCTTTATTCTCTGAGGAGATTTCAGTTTGGCATTATCAACACGAAGCTGCGCATTATCTATCTCAAGCTTCATTGTCTGTTCCTGAATTTTACCTAATTCATAGCCCCTAGCAGCAATCATACCACTTCTCATAGTAATGATTCCAGCCATCACAGAAGCCACCAGCAGAAGTACAAAGCACTGACGGCGCAACGCCTTGTTAATAAGCACACGACGCTCTGTCAAGGTCTGTCTTCTTGGTCTTACTTCCCTTCTCGTGCGAGGAGCAAAATCACCATACTGTTTTCTCTTTCCTTCTCTTTGCAAGTTTCTTGCCAGCATGTTACTTCCACTCCTTTCCGTAGGAATCCTTCTCCGTATCCAGCTTTTCTGCTATTCTCAGCTTAGCACTCTTGGAACGGGAATTTTCAGCTAACTCATCCTTGGTAGCTGCTGCCGCCTTGCCAATCAGCTTTACTTCCGGCTTATGATGACACATGCACACTGGCAGTCTCGGTGGGCAGATACAGCCCTTCGCTAAATCCTTCAGCACTGTCTTGGCTATTCTATCTTCTAATGAATGGAAGGTAATTATTGCAATCCTTCCACCCGGCTTTAAATGCTTAACCGCTGTTCTAAAGGCATTTTCCAAAATACCCAGCTCGTCATTGACCTCTATGCGGATAGCCTGAAACACCCTCTTGGCAGGATGACCGCCACCGTTATCACGATTGTTCTTGCGGACTGCTGCCGGAATTGCCTTCTTTATAATATCAACCAGCTCACCAGTAGTCTCTACTGGCTTACTCTTGCGGTAATCTACGATAAATTCTGCTATACGCTTAGCCCAGCGTTCCTCACCATACTCCTTGAAAATTCTGGTAAGCTCTGCCACATCGTATGTATTTACCACATCGTAAGCAGAAAAGTCAGCTGACCTGTCCATGCGCATATCAAGAGGAGCGTCCTGCATGTAGGAAAAACCTCTGTCTGCTGTATCAAGCTGATGAGAGGACACACCCAAATCAAAAAGGATACCGTCTATCTCATTAGCTCCTGTCTCCTGTAAAATATTTTCTAAGGCACTGAAATTGCTTTTCACTACATCAAAACTGCAAGTAATCTCGCCTTTTTCCTTTGCCTCACGCAAACGCTGAGTTGCTGCTTCAATAGCTGACTCATCCTGATCAATGCCTATCAGTCTTCCATTCTCAGAAAGCCTCTTAGCAATACGCAAACTATGGCCTGCACCGCCTAAGGTGCAATCCACATACGTACCTGACAGATTTGTCATCAGTCCATTTACAGTTTCTTCAGGCATCACACTGATATGATGGAACGCCATTGAGCATTTCTCCCTACTCATACAACCAAAATCATTAATAAACCGCATATTATTCACAGGTCAGTACCGCACCTGTTGATAGCATTAATATTTTACCACAAAAAAAACTATTTGGCTATATCAAATTAAAAAAAACGAAACATTTCTACTATTTTTTGAATATGTCTACTATTTTTTATTGATTAAATTTATTGTTCTTAGCAAACAATATTGTTCTTTACTATTCATTTTAATTCTTTACCCAGCCAAATTTTTCAAAGATAGGAATGTAGTTTATACGCTCCAAAAAGTCATGGTTTGTCGTCTCCGTCTGGAAAATCGGCACCCTTTCCAATGCATATACATTACTGTTCATGCCGACATTATCATACTTAATGGTAAATGCCGCCTTGTAGCCTGCTTCCTTCACCATCTGAGCTATATGCAGATTATAGGTGCCGGTAGGATATGCTACGAAAAAGGATTCCTTTCCCAGCTTGTCTGAAATCTGCTTACGTGACTCAATCAGTTCATTTCTCAGCTGTTCATCGGAAAGTTCAGTCATCGGCTTGTGGTTGACAGTATGTGATTCAATAGAAAATCCGTTATCAATCATTTCCTTTGCCTGTGCCCAAGTAAGATATTCAGGATATTTATCGAGAAAGCCCGTCACCACAAAAACAGTAGCCACAAACCCGTAACGCTTCAAAATAGGATACGCATTGGTATAATTATCCACGTAGCCATCATCAAAGGTAATCAGCACCGGCTTAGGTGGCAGTGGCGTGCCCTTAGAGACAAAGTCATATAGCTGTTCTGGCGTAATGCTAGTGTAGCCAGCCTCCTTCAGCCACATCATATGCTTGTCAAAATCATTAACTCTTACCGCCAGAGAAAGCAGTCTGTTTTCTATTTTATGATAATTGAGCACCATAACACCGTTGGCATTCACCATTTCTGGCGGAGGTGCCATTGACTCAACAGGAGCATTTATATTAGATGAAACCGTTGCAGAAGAATCATCATCAAAAACAAATTTATAGATAAGAGTACACAGCAGAATTACTATCAAAGCAAATACAGTAATCCAGCCCCATCTGTAGGAATACTTATATGAATTTTTCTTTCGTTTCATAATTTCCCTCCTAAATTCAACTGCATTACCTATTGTACAACTTTTTTTCAAAAAATGCAAAAAAAATTTTTAAATTAGATGAATTTTCCATTTTTATATGGTATAATAAACTTTATTCGTAAAAGAATAATCGAAACACAACTTAGGAGGATTTAAAAATGACTATTACTAAAGATATGTCCATCATGGAAGTTGTAACCAAGTATCCTGATACTGTACCTGTATTCATGAATTCCGGCATGGGCTGTATCGGCTGTGCCGCTGCACATTTCGAGAACATTGAGCAGGGTGCTATGGCTCACGGCATTGATATTGATGCTCTGATGGCTGGCTTAAATGAGGTTGTTCCACAGGAGTAATTAACGCCCTTTTCTTAGGGACAAAAAAGGAGTTGCCAAACAGCAGCTCCTATTTTATTGCAAAAATTTAATTTACCTTATTAATTACAGCTTAATAGCCGCAGCATTTGCCAAGGTTTCCCTTGCCTCAGTCATAATGCTTTCGATAATATCAGCCATTGGCTCAACCTTCTTCAGCGGAGTAAGGCTCTGGCCTGCCTGCATCATGCCGTTTTCTACATCGCCCTCTACTGCCGCCAGCTTATTGGTACCAGTTGCCTTTTCGATTAATTCCTCTCTGGTAGCCTTGCCGGAGAATTCTAATGCCTGATATTCCTCACTGAACTTGTTCTTAATGCCACGAACAGCACTCTTAATGGTCTGACCAGTAACGATAGTATCAGTATCCACTGCTTCAATGAGCTTCTGCTTCATGTTGTCATGGACTGGGCATTCCTCAGCCACCAAGAAACGAGTACCAATCTGTACACCAGCAGCACCCATGAGCATAGCCGCCGCCAAGCCACGGCCATCAGCAAAACCGCCTGCCATTACCACAGGAATGTTTACCTCTGGAATTACCTGAGTCATCAGAGCCATAGTAGTCAGTACACCGATATGACCGCCAGCTTCCATGCCCTCTACTACGATAGCATCAGCCTTATTTGCTTCAATACGCTTTGCCAGCTTGACATTTGGCACTACTGGAACTACCTTGATACCAGCATTATGAAGTGGCTCAATGAAAGGAACAGGATTTCCTGCACCCAAAGTAACAAAAGCTGGTTTTTCCTCACAGATAACCTGTAAAATTTCCTCCTTATTAGGAGCCATCAGCATGATGTTGACACCAAAAGGCTTATCGGTAAGAGTCTTACACTTGCGTATTTCCTCACGCACATAATCGGTAGTACGGCCACCACAGGAAATAATACCTGCACCGCCAGCATTGGAAACAGCCGCCGCCATTACAGCGTCAGAAATCCATGCCATACCACCCTGAATAATAGGATACTTAATTCCCAAAACATCACAAATATTCATCATATCACCCTCCATTTTTAAAAAGAAGCCTCTTTCCCGAAGGAAAAAGGCATCACCATTTCCTTTATTCTATTTTACATCAGGTCAAGCCCTGAATCAAGATAAAAATTACAAGAACAGGAACACCGATACGCAGATACCACTTAATAATTGAATTAGTTGGCATTTTCATACCGTTACCGATATTAACTTCCTTCAGATAGTTCTCATAGCCCCAGCCCAGCTTTGTAGTACAGAACATCAGGAATACAAGACCGCCCAGTGGAAGCATGAGGTTACTTACGATGAAGTCCTCGATATCAAGAATTACCTTACCCTCAGGCAGCCAGCTCAGAGTGCTCCACTCATTGAAGCCCAATACGCAAGGAATACTGAAGGCGAATACACCGATAGCGCAGGCAATAGAGGTAATACGGCGTGGCAGGGATGGGAAGTTATCCAAAAGTGCCGCCAAAATACCCTCAAATACTGCAATAACAGTAGAGAAACTTGCAAAGGTCATGAACAGGAAGAACAATGTACCCCAAATCATACCGCCTTCCATATTAACAAATACGTTTGGCAGGGTAACGAAAATCAGAGCAGGACCCGCATCAGGACTTACGCCAAAGGAGAAGCAGGCAGGGAAAATAATAACACCAGCCATAATTGCTACGAAGGTATCAAGACAGCAGATAGTGATAGACTCACCAACCAAGGAATGATCCTTAGCAATATAACTTCCGAAAATTTCCATAGAACCGATACCAATACTCAGAGTAAAGAATGCCTGAGCCATAGCAGCAGTTAAGATAGGTCCAATACCGCTTTCAAAAGCACGTCCAAAGTCAGGTACTAAATAGAAGGACATACCCTCTACAGCCTTCTCCAAGGTAAGAGAATGACCTGCCAAAACCATAATCAGAATCAGAAGGCAAAGCATCATGCCCTTGGTAACACGCTCAACGCCATTCTTAATACCAAAGCTTACGATACCAAAGCCCAAAAATACATTAACGCCCATCCAGAACATCATCTCAGATGGATTTTCCAGCATAGCACCAAACATACCACCGATGGTAGCAGCATCCATGCCATAGGAAAAATCACCTGCAGCAAACTTATAGAAGTATGCCATCATCCAGCCAGCTACGGTAGTATAGTAGCACATCAGAATGCAAAGACCAATCCATGCTACCCAGCCATGTACATGCCACCACTGACCTGGCTTCTGCAGAGCCTGATAAGCACCAACGGTACTCTTGCGGCCAGCACGTCCTACAGAAAATTCCATAGTCAGCAGAGGAATACCCATAATTGCCAAAAATACCAGATACAGTAAAACAAATACACCACCACCGTATTCACCAGCTACGAATGGGAAACGCCATACGTTACCGATACCAATGGCACAGCCGGCACTTACCAGCAAAAATCCCAAACGGGAGCCAAAGTTTTCTCTTGCCATAATTAACCCTCTCTTTTAATAAATGTATTTACTAATGTACGCCTATTACGTACACATATAAGTTCCGTTCTCTATTATAGGACAGAAAGAGGAAAAAAGCAACACTTTTTTAAAAATTTTTCTAAAAATATCTGTTTGCAGAAAACATTTGTCTTTTAGCGAAGAATGTATTTTAATATTTTTTATCAAGTAAAAATCCACTGCTAAACTGATAACAGTGGATTAAGCATTTATTTACTTTTGCCAGCACTCATAACAGAGCAAAATCAGCAGTGACGGCTGTGACCAAAGCCATGACCATTTCTATGTTCACGATTATGTCCACGGAAGTCATTATTTCTTTCTCTATCCCTGAGAGAAACCTTTAATTCTTTCGCTACATCACGCCAGGTATTACTAATATTTCTCATACCGATAACACTTTCAATAGTGCGTCCTGATTTCTTAGCTAAAAAGCCTGCCATCTTGATATCCCTTGGACTGTAATTCTTCTTCAAAAGCTTCATTACTGTTTCTTTATCGGTATGTGCTCTTTTAGCCAGACCTTCCGCCATAATTTCTTGATGAATATTCCTTATTTCCTCATGCGTAACGCCCAGGCTGTCTGCCAATGCCCGCCAGTCAAGATTATGATGAAGAATCATGATACGCTCTAAGGATTCACCGCTTGCCTTAGAAAGAACGCAGGCATGAGTCAAATCCTTGCAATTAACACCGGCCTGAATAGCATCTATTACCTCTGCACGCTTTACACCATAAGCATTTGACATAAACTCTGCATAAGCTAAATTATCGAAATTTTCGTTCCTGTGTCTGCCCTGATGTTCACCCCTTGCACTAAACATCACACCAAAAAACTCACATTTTCCCTGAAAATCACAATATGGCTGAACTTCTGCTGGACTGGCATTTTCTGCTTCCGCCGAATAAGCAGTACCGCCCAAAGAAGCACTGCCCATCATAAAAACGCCTGCCGCCAAAGCCATCATCAATTTATTCTTTATATTTCTCATCACTACCAACTCCTAATAAAATTTAACTCAGTATCAATCTCTATGGTTTATAACGACCTCAATCATGAAAATGCAACAAGCATTTTCTTCCTTTATATTGTAAAGTAATAAGTTTAAATTTACATTAGAGAAATTTTAAAATTTATTTAAAAAATACAGAACCGCCGATAAATTCCCTTAAAATGGAATTGTTTGGTACATCGGACTCGTCAACCTCACCCCTGAAACAGCTGCAGAAATCCAAAAGTTCCTGTGCCTTCTGATACTGAGGGTCATCCTGAGATATTTCATTCAGCATTGGTACGGCATACTTCTTCAGCAGGGAAAGCTCATAAATAAGGGCAGAATTGAACATGATATCCGCTTCTTCCTGATAAGGGAAGATATTCTTTTCCTCGCCTGCTCTTACACTAGCCCATTTATGCAGGGTAGCAGAACCGGAAAAACCTCTTGTCTTGTAGTCTCTAACTAAGCGTCTCAAAAGTCTTGCCTGTGTAGTAGGAATACGGTTGTGGCGGTCAAGACTCAGAGGAGTAAGGGCACTGATATAGATTTTGTACTTATTTTCCCTAGGAACTGATGAAGTCAGCTTTTCATTCAAACCGTGAATGCCTTCTATTATAATAGGCTGGTCGGGGCGGATTTTCTTTGGTGGATTATCTGACCACTCACGCTGACCCGTAAGGAAATTGTAAATAGGAGTCTTTACTTCCTCCCCTGCCATCAATTTCACCAAATGCTCATTAAACAGCTTAATATCAATAGCCTCTAAAGCTTCAAAATCATATTCACCTTTTTCATCGAGTGGCGTATCAACACGATTGACGTAATAATCATCCAATGAAAGGGATATTGGCTCAATACCATTTACACGAAGCTGAATCCTGAGACGCTGTGCAAATGATGTCTTGCCCGATGAGCTAGGCCCTGCTATGGTAATAACCCTTAAATTCTCTATATTATCAGCGATATGGTCGGCAATCTGAGCTATTTTCTTTTCGTGAAGTCCCTCTGAAACTCTTACCATATCACCAAAGCCGTCAGTCCCCACCAGCTTGTTAAGGTCAGCAACATAATCACAGTTAAGGATTTTCGCCCACTTTTTCGTTTCCTTGCGGATAGAGGTCAGCTTTGGCAAACCAATCAGCTCATGAATTTTGCATACGCCCTTTTCCGTCATAGGAGTACGCAGTACCATGCCATCACCGTAATAATCCAGCTCAAACTGGTCAAGACCTTCCGTAGAATCAAGAAGCTTGCCACAGAGCATATCAAAATAGTCACCGCACTGATAAAAGGTTGCCTTTTGGAAATTTGCCTGCTTAAAGAGCTCCAAACGGTAGGTCATATTATGCTTTTCAATTATTTTAATCGCTTCATCCTTAGGAACCTCTTTATAAATAATAGGCAGTTTTTCCGCTACAAGCTCCTTCATCTTTGACTTTATACGCTCTACCAGTTCTTTGTCAACCGCTCCTGCATTCTGAAGCTCAAAATACAATGCCTTATGAATTGAAAATCTATCAATCACCTGTGCCTCTGGAAGCATTTCATGAACAGTTTTCATCAGTAAAAAAGTAACCGAACGGCGATAAGTTACCTGACCAGCTTCCGTAGATAAATCAATAGCCATAAACATCCCCCCTAACCATAATTCCGACTCTTTTTCTTATTTGTTATCAGTATAACACATTTATCCAATAAAATAAAGGGATATACCGATAAAATACCAGTATATCCCAAAAAGTTTTATCATTATTTTACTAAAACACTACCCAAACAGAGCCATAAGGACCTTATAAGCCAAGGCACCCATTACAGCAGTACACGGAATAGTCAATACCCATGCCATAACCATCTGCTGTGCTACACCCCAGCGAACCGCATTGATACGCTTTGCAGCACCAACGCCCATGATAGAACCAGATACTACATGAGTTGTACTTACAGGCAAATGTAACAGGGTAGCAGTGAATACTACGATAGAAGAATTTAAGTCAGCCGCAAAGCCATTGATAGGCTCCAGCTTGAAAATCTTACCGCCAACGGTCTTGATAATACTCCAGCCGCCGACAGAAGTACCAACCGCCATCGCAGTCGCACAAAGAATCTTAACTATATCAGGAACCTCAAACTCTGTCAGCACACCACCGGATACCAGTGCAAGGGTGATAATACCCATTGACTTCTGAGCATCGTTGGAGCCATGAGAGAACGCCATTGTAGCCGCAGTAATAATCTGCATTTTCTTGAAGCGTGCATTTGTCTTAGATGGATTAGCACCATGGAACACCCTGAACATAATGGACATAATGATGAAACCAATGATACCGCCCACTACTGGAGAGGCTACCAAAGCAATGACAATCTTGCCGATACCCTGCATGTTAAGACCATCCACCCCCAATGGAGACAGAAGAACACCGCCGATCATACCGCCAATCAGAGCATGAGAGGAACTGCTGGGGAGGCCGACAAGCCACGTCAGCAAATTCCATATAATCGCACCCACAAGACCTGCAATAATAATAGGCTGGTCAATATGACCTACGACAATATCACCGCCAATGGTCTTTGCAACACCCGTACTGACCATAGCACCTAAAAAGTTAAGCACTGCCGCCATAATAATAGCGTTGGTTGGTGAAATAGCACGAGTAGAAACAGAAGTAGCAATAGCATTAGCTGTATCATGGAAACC
The DNA here is from genome assembly GCA_945637225.1 of uncultured Selenomonadaceae bacterium. Classification (GTDB taxonomy): domain Bacteria; phylum Bacillota; class Negativicutes; order Selenomonadales; family Selenomonadaceae; genus CAMCDL01. The sequence goes on along the minus strand of CALZDE010000035.1, from coordinate 4,394 downwards.
ATTGATAAAGTCAAAAGCCAGTGCTAAGACTATAACTATAATTATAAAAGGATGTAAATCAGGCATACTTCATAACCACGCCCCTAATCAAATCTGCAATTCGCTCGCAATGATCGGTAGTATCCTCTAAGTATTCAAGAATATCCTTCCACTTAATAAGCTCAATTGGATCCTTCACCTGATCAAACAGATAGGCAATTTCACGACGGAAGATACGGTCGCCTTCACTTTCCAGACGATAAACCTTCTGAATGTGATCCATAATAGCCGCCTGATTCTTCTTCAGATCCTTCAGCATTTCCAATGCCTTAATGATTTCATCAGTGCTCTCAATCAGAAGCTTAGTCAGCTGAACAGCACCCTCACGAGGCTCACCAGTATGGTACATAACAATACGCTGCAAGGTACCCTGCAGGTAATCTACACCATCATCAAGACCATTTGCTAAAGAATAAATGTCCTCACGGTCAATTGGAGTAATAAACGTGAGATTTAACTTATCAATAATCTTGTCATTAATCTTATCCGCAGCATGCTCTAAGTCCTGAATTTCCTTTACCTTAACCTCAGCCTTGCTATGGTCAATCATAACATCGTCCATCAGCAAAGCCCCCTTGTTGAAGTAACGGGCACTTTCTACGAAAAGATCGAAAAACTCACTACTATCGTTCTTCTTCTTAAAGCTAAACATGTAGGTCCTCCCCCAATGCTTTAATAATACTTATACAAAACATATTATAACACATTTCAGCTAAATTACAAGTTATTTTTCATTAGTGTTTTACTAGTTTATTACATAAAAGGTTTTAAGGGAACTCTGACTGCACTAAAAATCTCTCTAACACTGCCCAAACCACGCTCTTTGGCTGCCTTCAAAGGAATAGCCGCACAGGTACGGGAATCCTCCAAAGCATCATGGTGCTTAAAATCTATCCCCATATAATCAGCACAGCAGTTCAGTTTATGACGTTCCAAATGAGGCCATACAGCACGAGCCAGCTTCAAGGTACAGCCCTCCGTAAAATTCACAGGCTTTAAATGAAAATCATTTATGCAGTAGCGAAGAACACTCATATCAAAGTTAGCATTGTGAGCAAGAACAATTTTATTTTCAAGGTGCAGACGGAGCTCAGGCCAAATCTCAGCAAAGGTCGGAGCATTAGCAGTATCTGCCGGCTTAATGCCATGAATTTGTATGTTGTTATAATTGTACTTATTTTCTGGTGGCTGAATCAAAGTATAAAAGCTATCCTTCATAACGCCATCAACAACATCCACCACAGCAACACTGCAGGCAGAATTGCGGGCATTAGTAGCAGTCTCAAAATCAATTGCACAATAATTCATATACTTTCTCTCCATTTTATTCTTTGTCCATTGGGTCCTTAAATCTCACCACACAATCCTTGCGACAGAACGCAATCCCGTAATAGTAGAATTTTTTATATCCCATATCCCTAAAACGTCTAGCATAATCATTTTTTTCTATCTGACAAATCGCTTCATCTGCCATCTCATCTAATTTATCAACATTCTTAATGTATTTTAATTCAAAAATATAAACAGGCTTGAACAAGGACTTAGGCCGAAGTGCCAAATCATAACGCCCTGCACCGCTTTCACGATTAGAATCAACAACATAATGCTTAATCCCCTGCAAAATGCCTAGCATGATGCCATGATAAAAACTCTCACCATAATCATAAAAGCTGATACTCTCATATAAAATATCCGAAATAGCTTCTGACATTGCCTCAGTATCATGATTGAGAACAGCCTGCAAAAGAGGACTTCTATCCCAGTGGTACATCTTAACATTAAACCAATTGGTTATGTGACGATTAAAAATATATCTGACTTCCCTATTAGGCAAAGCTAATGTAATATATTTACTTTCATCTTCCATACGCTCACTGACCTTACGAAAATACCCTGTAAAAAACATGAAATTATATAAATTATCCATATATTCTTCATGTCTTGTAACATCATATTCAAGTTCTGCGTATGTAATATCCTCATGCACCGGCTTTTCAACAGTACCACCATTCATCAGTAATTCAAGTTCTTCCTGTACACTTTCATCTATATGGGAAATCATTTCCTTTACTATAGAGTTGCTACTTGTATTAGCCCAATGCGGAGATGGTAAAGAATTTATATCATCACGTAAATCCTGTACATATTTTAATATGCTCCATGGATTATAAATATTTACTTTTCCAAATACATAGCCATTATACCAATCACGTGCTTCATCTACCCTTTCTGCAACATTAAAATCATTCATCATTTTGACTACTTCCTCACTAGTAAAGCCAAAATACTCACCGTAGCTCTTTGTTAAAATGGAAACTATTTCCAAATTATTAAACCCAGTAAAGATAGACTCACGAGAAACACGTAAACAGCCAGTCAACACGCCAAAACTCATATATGGATTATTTTTAAAGGTCTTTTCAAACATGCCTCGAATAAGGTCCAACACTTTTGCATAATATTCTGTCCCCTGCTCATATCCCCACTGCAGAGGTACATCATACTCATCAATAAGAATAACAGGACCAACACCATGATATGCTTCAAGCATCTTACTCAACGTAAGTATCGCTTCCTTGCACTCTGCTATCCCAAATTTCTTATTGCACATTCTATTATAAAAATCAAGTTCTTCTTCATTTAGCTGTATTTTCCCCAATATATAACTATGACGTTTATATTCTTCTGCTAAATCGTCCATCAGCATGCGAACAGCCCCATCAAATTCCATCTGCTTCATGGTATTTAAGCTAATGAAAATAACAGGGTACTTCCCCATATGCTTCAGGTATTCCTCACCAGCAGACATTATCTTAAGTCCATTAAACAGATAGGAGTTGTCTACAATTTCACCAGTACACCTATCAACAGCCGCCTCGAAAAAATACTTCAGCATATACATATTCATGGTCTTACCAAAACGACGAGGACGAGTAAATAATGTCACCTTGCCATCACGGTCGAGTAATTCCTTTATCAGTAAAGTCTTATCTACATAGTAAGAACCTTTTTCAATAATAGATTTAAAATCATAGCCACCTATTGGCAGAGGCTTAAAAAGCGGTTTATCGCACTTCATAACACATACCTCCCTCAAGAGTATCGTTATGATTAGTATAGCACGATAAACCGCCTAAAGCAACAGTGTTTACCACCTTGAGATTCACATCAACCTATTTTGCCTCTACCAATTTACTTCCTGAACCATCTTTGATATAAATTTTATCATGATATATTCTTTTTCTAGCCATATCATAATTTTTATTGATAATGCTTCTAGTAGAATCAAATTCATCCGTTTCTATTTTCAACATATCCAACAATGTATGAATCATATCATCTGTCATGTATGGTATATTAACAGAATTTTCTAGATTCTTATCTAAATCAGGATATTTTTCCTTAAATTTTTCCGTCTCATATATCACCATAGGAATTTCTATCATATTAGTTGTACCATTTACTTCGTCATGTCCTGCATAATCACCAGTATCATATACATCATCTGCATGGTCAGAAACATAAATAACTATTGCTTCTCTATCTTCTACTTTTTTCATAATCTCACTGACAACATAGTCATTATACAATACTGCATTATCATATTGTGAGATTATTTCTTTCTGAGATTTATTTTTTTCATTTTTTTCATCATTTGCACTAAATTTATTGTATGTTATGGGGTACCTTTCTTTATATCCACCATGTGTTCCCATCAAATGTATAACATAAAAGCTTTTTTCATTATTTGATTCCAGTATACTTTCTAAATATGGCAATACGTTTTCATCATAACTTCTGACATCATCCCTAGATTCACGTAACATCACAAATTTATGATAATCACAATACTCACTATATAATCGTCCTACATTTCCCCATACACCAAAAGACTCTTGATTGGATATCCACGCTGTCTTATACCCCGATTCCTTAAGTATGGTAAACAAATTATTATACTCATACCATCTTCCATTAAAACCAGTTCTATAAAATGTAAATAATTTTTCTAATACTGGAACAGTATGAGAATGCGGGCTTATCACATCTGTAAATACATGCAGTTTCCCTGCCTCCTTCAATTTTTGTAGATTAGGGGTTGTTGGTAAACTATAGCCATAAATTCCCATATGATTACGATTAGTAGACTCACCTAAAATAAATATTACTAATGGAATATCACTATCATTTCTTGTTATATTTACATGATTATTCTTCCCACCATCCTTTAGCTTATTGTAATTTATCATATCCTCATATACATTCATAGCCATCAAATAATATCTACCAAAGGAGCTACACTTATATAACATATAATCAGTATATTTTATAAATCCTGTTACACCGATACCTAT
>CALZDE010000034.1 GCA_945637225.1 uncultured Selenomonadaceae bacterium | reverse complement strand
TATTTAAAATTATTATATTTTATTTTTAATTATTCCCCTAAAAAAATGAATTTAAAACAGGAAAAATAAATTTTTTAAGTTTTTGAACTTTTCTGCCTATCTATTTTTAATAGTTATTAAAGCTCAATACCTACCATAAAATATTTATATGAAGAATATGACTTTGCCAATTTATCAATTACTTCTTAGCCGCAAATTCTGCAACAGCCTTTGGCATATCCTGCTTTTCTACTACTGCACTGTGAAGAATTTCTGCGGTCTTTAAGGAAGCAAGGCCCGCAGGAATACCAGCGCGGGTATTGATAGAAGCTAACTTATCCAAAAGCTGGAACTCATCCATGCCCTCAATGCTCTCGCCTAATGCAGTAAGAACGCTTTCATTGAACTTGTATGGGCTTGCGGTAGAAACAATAACTACCTTCTCTGGAGTACCACCATGAATCAGCTTGCGTGCGGCATCCCATGCAACTGCGGTATGAGTATCTGCTATATAGCTTTGGCACTCAAAGCCATGGTGAATCATCTTCATAGTGGTATCATCATCAGCCCAAGCCGCCCCAAAGGTAGCCTGAATCTTAGCTAATACCTCAGCACCTACATCATAACGGCCCTTCTCAGCCAGCTCCTTCATCCAGCCAGCTACCTTCTCGGTACTGCCGGTCACATGATACAGCAGACGCTCTAAGTTGCTGGAAATCAGAATATCCATAGATGGGCTGATAGTCTTGAAGAACTCACGGTTGCGGTCATATACACCGGTATTCAGGAAATCAGTCAGTACGTTATTGGTATTGGAAGCGCAAACCAGCTTCTTAACTGGCAGGCCCATTTCCTTAGCATAGAAGCCCGCTAAGATATCGCCAAAGTTACCAGTAGGAACAACGAAAGTAATCTCCTCGCCAGCGGTAATACGGCCGGAATTAATCATATCAGCATATGCACTGAAATAGTATACAATCTGTGGAACGAGACGGCCCCAGTTGATGGAATTAGCAGAAGACAGGGAAACGCCCTTCTCATTTAATTCCTTATTAAATTCAACATCGCTGAAAATAGCCTTTACACCGCTCTGAGCATCATCAAAGTTGCCCTTAACAGCAGTAACGCATACATTGTTACCCTTCTGGGTAGCCATCTGACGATACTGAATACGGCTGACACCATTTTCTGGATAGAAAACAATAATCTTAATCTGATCTACATCCTTAAAGCCCTCAAGAGCTGCCTTGCCGGTATCACCAGAGGTAGCTACGAGAATCAGCACCTCATTCTTCTCGCCAGTCTTCTTCAGAGCAGTGGAAAGAAGCTGTGGTAAAAGCTGGAGAGCCATATCCTTGAAAGCGCTGGTAGGACCATGCCATAATTCCAGAACAGATGGATGCTTTAAATTAACAACAGGAGCAATCGCATCAGTATCAAACTTACCACCGCCATAAGCACGCTCAACACAGCCCTTAATTTCATCTTCGGTATAATCTGTGAGGAACTTGCCCAAAACCTTAGCCGCACGCTCCTGGTAGGTAAGCTTCTGCAGGCTGGTAACAAACTCCAAATCAACCTTTGGCATTTCATCAGGTACGAAAAGACCGCCATCGCTGGCTAAACCCTTGATAATAGCCTCTGCAGAGCTAATCTTCTGATTGTTTCCTCTTGTGCTTATATAATTCATCTTCTACACTCCTACGTTAAATTTATTCTTCATAATAAAGATTTTAGCGAATCAGCTTGGCAACAGTCGCCTTTACAGCAGTAACAAGGTCATCAGGATTAAGCAGAATCTGTTCGCCACGCTTGCCAGCACTGATAGCAATAATATCAAAATTACCGCTGGATTCATCCAGATAAACAGGATAATTCTTTTTTGCGCCCAATGGAGAACAGCCGCCACGAATATAGCCGGTAAGCCCCAAAACCTCTTTCAAGGCTACCATCTCTACACGCTTATTGCCAGAAACAACCGCCAAAGCCTTTAAATCAAGCTCCCCATCCCCCGGAATGCACGCCATGAGAACACCATTCTTGTCCCCCCGGCACACCAGAGTCTTAAACACCATCTTTACGTCCATACCAACAGAAGCCGCCACATGAACAGCACTGAGGTCACTTTCATCCACCTCGTACTCTTTGGTAGTGTACGCTATTTTCATGCTATCGAGGATTCGACAGGCATTTGTTTTGTTACTTTTAGCTTTTGCCACGTTAAACACCTACTCATTCTATCACAAAAATTTTCGTTTGTCTAGTACGAAAATACAAATATCTTTTATATCATCAAATAATCTTTAGAGATTAAGATTCTTATACTGGTCTATAATCTTATTTATAGCTTCCCTGTTTTCCTTCCAGCGACGGTTTACTTCCTCCAGCTTAGCACCGATGTTCTTTGCCTTGCGCTTTTCATTGGACTCATAGTAAACGTCCATCATCTCAAAGAAAATAGTCTTTCTTTCCTTCAGAAGCTCCGCTAATGGCTCGCCAGGTCTTGGCACCTCTATCAAATCCAGCTTTTCATTGTAGGACTTCATAATATCAGTAACCTTCATTACCCAGTCCTTGTCAGTCTTAGGATGGCTCTTTCTGTAGGCTTCCATTTCCCTGTCCGTATCAATGAGAACATCATTTACGCGGTTGCAGTATTTCTTCATGTCACGCTTATTCATATTCAGCATACGCTCAATGAACTCACCGTAATTAGCAATATCCACTACGCGCCAGCTTCCATCATTTAACTCCATCAGCTTCAAGCGGATAACAATATTATCTCCCAATGTTTTATCGTAGACTATTACGCCTGCTTCAGCAATTTGTCCTGTATAGCCATCACTGCTGTCACTGTTGCTTGGCTTCAATATGCTGTTAGGACTGTCAATCTTGCCATCCTGCAAATCCTCTACGCTGGCCTGAACATCATCAACAATGCCCAAGACCGTCTCCACCTTGTGAATGGCAGAATCAACACCGTCCAGTGCCTTATCAATTATTCCTACGTCTTCTACCTCGACCTCAGCCGCTTGTTCCGCATTTACTACCAAAGGGTCAACACCCTTGCGAATATACTCAATGCCACGGAAATTAAAGGTAGTAAGGCCACACTGCTCCACCAGCTCCTTAGCCTTTGGATCAGAAAGTCCCTGTATCTCACCCCACTGGCCATTTTTGACGTACTCCTCTACTGCCTTCTGCAAAACAGCAGCCATCTGCCCGGATTTCAGCATGGACTGCAAAGCTCCGTCAGACTGAGGAACGTACATAGCGGCATCCTGAACGCCTTCCTTCATGAGTCTTGATACATCAACGTATTTCTCAAACTCTCTGAGATTTCCTTCCTGCACAGCTTTTTTAGCCTGATTAATAGAATACTCCGGCATTTTTACGTAATAGAAAAAATAACCGCTCGCCGCCACAATAGCAATGATAAATTCCAATATCAGACCAAAAATCAACGCCATATTAAAATTCATTTCTACACATCCTTTATTCAGCAGGCACCCATGTTAATTAGTTAAAACAACTCAACATTTTTTATATTCTACATACCACGTCAAAAATCCTACCTAAAAATTAATTTTTTTATTTTATTTTCTTTAAAACCGTTATCACACTATCATCAATTAAGAAATAACATCTTTATTTTATCCATTTTTTATGCTATAATTTTAAATAGAACTAACAATTGTTTGAATTCAGCAAACTTTAGAGAGGTGTCTTATTATGTTGAAAATTGCCATTGGTCAGTTCAAGATTCAGCCTGGCCACCCTGATAAAAATACCGAAACAATGATGCGCATGATATTTGAAGCTAAGTCTGCCAAGGCTCAGCTGATTATTTTCCCAGAAATGTCCATTCCTGGCTATCTCTTAGGCGATACATGGGAACAGACCTCATTCCTGAAGGACTGTGAGGAATTTGGTAATGAAATTATCGCTGCTTCAATGGGTATCGGTATTATCTTCGGCAACGTAGCTATTGACTGGAACAAAAAGAACAACGATGGCCGTCCTCGTAAATACAATGCACTCTTTGCCGCTCAGAATGGCAAGCTTATACAACCTCTCAATATGCCATATCCTTTCGTTATCAAATCCTTAATGCCAAACTACCGCGAATTTGATGACACCCGTCACTTCTTCAGCTTGCAGAAATTAGCATTAGAGCTGGATAAAAAGCCAGAGGATTTAATTTCTCCATTGATTATGGATATGAACGGCAAGCCATACCGTATCGGCGCTTTCCTTTGTGAAGATGGCTGGAGCGATGATTATCATTTGGAACCAATGTCTATTCTGGCAGAAAATGGCATTGATTTCTTTGTCAACATTTCCTCTTCCCCATACACCTACGGCAAAAATGGCAAACGTCACCGCGTATTCGGCAATCAGGCAAAGCAGTATGGTGTACCTCTTTTCTATGTCAACAACACAGGACTTCAGAATAATGGCAAGACCATCTATACATTTGATGGCTCCAGTACTGTTTACAACAGTGCCGGCGATGTAGTGGACTATGCTGATAAATACGTTGAAAAACTCCGCTATGTTGACCTTGATGAATTGGATAATATGCCTGCTATTTCCCGCGAAAAACGACCACAAATAGCTCATATCTTTGATGCTCTCTCCTACGGTATCAAGAATTTCCTGAATGATATTTACATGAAGAAGGTCGTTATCGGTATCTCTGGCGGTATTGACTCAGCGGTAGCTGCGGCTCTCTATACTCATGTGATAGGGCCGGAGAATGTACTGCTGGTAAATATGCCTAGTGTCTACAATTCTGAAACCACTAAGGGACTTGCTCAGAAATTAGCAGAAAATCTTGGCTGTCATTACGCCATCATTCCAATTCAGGAGTCCGTTGACCATACTATTTCTCAGCTGGAATCCACCGCTGTTACCTACTTAAAGAAAAATACCTCCTCACACCTCAATGTATCTTCCTTCGTAGCAGAAAATATTCAGGCACGTGACAGAAGTGCCAGAGTCTTAGCTGGTGCGGCGGCGGCTTTTGGCGGTGGTTTTACCTGTAATGCCAACAAAGCAGAAACTACTGTCGGCTATTCCACTCTCTATGGCGACCAGTCAGGCTTCCTCTGTGCTTTAGCTGATTTGTGGAAGTATCAGGTTTATGACTTAGCCCGCTATATGAATGAAACTGTGTATGGCAGAGAAGTTGTGCCACAGGCTACCATAGACATTGTACCTAGTGCCGAGCTTTCCAATGCCCAGTGTGTTGACGAAGGAAAGGGCGACCCTATCAAATACCCATATCATGACTATCTTTTCAGAAGCTTCGTAGAACGCTGGAACAAGGCTACCCCAGAAGATATTCTCTATTGGTATAAGGATAATATGCTGGAAGAAAATCTTGGCTGTGAAAAGGGAATTGTTGCGAAATACTTCGCCAACGAAGAAGAATTTATCAACGATTTGGAACGCTGGTGGAAGCAGTTCTCTGGTATGGCAATCGCCAAGCGCATTCAGGCACCACCTGTCCTTGCAGTCAGCAGACGAGCTTACGGCTTTGACCATAGAGAAGCACAGAACGGCATTTACTACACCCGCCGTTATTATGAATTAAAGGAAGAATTATTGCAGAATATGTACCGCAAGGCTTTCCAAAATAAATAATACGTCAGAAAAACTAGACCGCTTGAAATTAATCAGGCGGTCTTTTAATATCAAATATACAATTTATTTTTGTAAATATATTCCTCAACCTCAGCAGGTACAATATATTTTATTGATGTACCCTTGCTTAAACGTCTGCGTATGTCAGTCGAGGATATTTCCAGCTCAGGAGTTTCAATGATGTGAATTTTCTCTCCGGCAATCTCACCTAATTCAGCCTTCATCTTTTCCATATCCACTATACAGCCAGGACGGGAAGTACCCACAAAATGACATAAATTCAGCAGGTCATCCACTCGGTCCCAGTTTGGCAGGTCAAGAATAGAATCCGCCCCGACAATAAAGTAAAAATCATTGTCATCACCAAAATCCTTCACCAGCTCAGTCATGGTATTTATCGTATAGGAAGGACCAGTACGGCGCATTTCAATATCGGATATTTCAAAATGAAGATTGGAAGCAATTGCCATTTCTGTCATAGCATAACGGTGCTCTGCCCTTGTCACCTTCTGATTAAGCTTATGAGGTGGCTCTGCCGCAGGAATAAAAACAACCTTATCCAAGGAAAATTCATCCCTCACCAGCTCAGCAATCACGAGATGTCCGATGTGAATAGGGTCAAATGTGCCACCCATTATACCTACCCGCTTCTTCTTCATCACAAATTCTCCCCCATATATACTAATAACAATACTCCAGCAGCCACAGCGATTATAATAGCCACTGCCCGAAGATAATCAACGGTATCATGCCAGCCCTTAGGAGTCTGCAAATAATTTCTTATGCTTCGTATATAGCCCATTTTTAACGAATCTGACCTTCACCGTATATCATGTACTTATTGGTAGTGAGTGCACGTAAACCCATTGGGCCACGAGCATGAAGTTTCTGTGTGCTGATACCAATCTCCGCACCAAAGCCAAACTCACCGCCATCACTGAATCTGGTAGAAGCATTGACATAAACAGCCGCTGCATTTACTCTCCACTGGAAAGCATGAGCATTGGCAAGACTCTCAGTAACGATAGTTTCAGAATGACCAGTATTATACTTGTTGATATGCTCAATAGCCTCATCAATGTCGCGGACAACCTTGATGGAAAGAATCAAATCGCCGTACTCAGTGCTCCAATCTTCCTCTGTTGCAGGCTTCATGGTTGGAACAATAGCGAGGCACTTCTCACAGCCACGCAGCTCACAGTTCTTATCCATCATAGCAACGGTCAGCATAGGCAGGAAATACTCTGCAACGGACTCATGAAGGAGCAGAGTTTCCATAGCATTGCATACGGAAGGACGGCTTACCTTGGCATTTTCAGCAATTTCCAAAGCCATGTTGAGGTCAGCACTGGCATCTACATAGGTATGACATACACCAGTACCAGTTTCGATTACAGGAACAGAGCTGTTGCCTACTACTGCCTTGATAAGACCAGCACCGCCACGAGGAATGATTACATCAAGATAACCATCCAAATGAGTCATGATATTTACAGCTTCGCGGTCAGTAACATCAACAAACTGAATAGCACCCTCTGGAATACCAGTATTATAAGCCGCATCCTGCAAAAGCTGAACAATAGCCTTATTAGAACGAATGGAATCAGAACCGCCACGCAGAAGCACCGCATTGCCAGCCTTTAAGCAAAGACCAGCCGCATCAGAAGTAACATTAGGACGAGCCTCATAAATAATGCCCACTACACCGAGAGGAACACGCACACTGCGAATTTCCAGACCATTTGGACGAATAGCAGAATAATCCACCTCACCAACTGGATCAGGAAGGCTTGCAGTCTGACGAAGACCATCCGCCATACCACTGATACGGTTTTCATCCAGCATTAAACGGTCAAGATAAGAACGCTTTACATTACGCTTTTTAGCATCCTCTAAATCCTGAGCATTCGCTTCCAAAATAACAGACTTTCTATGCTCTAAAATATCAGCCATCGCCAAAAGAGCCTTATTCTTTACCTGAGTAGAGAGGGTATTCAGCTTATAGGATGCATTCTTTGCAGCCTTTGCCTTTTCCAACATGATTTCCTGTAATTCCATATATCTTCACCTTCAAAACATGTTAAATCATCAAAACTAAATTATCTCTATGAATTGCCTCATCATAAATCTTTTCACCATTCAATAATGAAGCAAATTCCTTCGTACTATGTCCTTTAATCCTATCCATAGCCTCGGCGGAATAATTCATTACACCACGAGCAATTTCCCTGCCATCCGCTGATAAAATACGAACAGTATTGCCTGCTTCATAATTACCTTCCGTAGCAGTAATGCCTGCCGCCAAAAGACTTGAACCGGATTTTAACGCCCTTTCACAGCCTTCATCTACCCTTATAACACCCTTTAAACGCTTGCCAAAAGCCAGCCAGCTCTTTCTCACCTTCAGATGAGCTTCCTTTGCAGGGAAAATTGTTCCCTTTGACTCACCATCCATGATAGCGCGGATAATACCCTTTTCTGAACCGGAAGCAATCAGCATAGTGACACCGGAAGCAGTAGCAATCTTTGCCGCCTCAATCTTGGTAGCCATACCGCCAGTACCTACATCAGAACCTGCACCGCCAGCCATCTTCTCCACAGCAGGAGTAATTTCTGGAATTTCATCAATAATGGTTGCATTTGGATCCTTGCTAGGATTTGCCGTATAAACACCATCAATATCAGAAAGGATAATCAGAAGCTCAGCGTCCACCAAAGAAGCTACCATGGCAGAAAGACGGTCATTATCACCGATTTTTACCTCATCAACAGCTACTGCATCATTCTCATTGATAACAGGAATAACACCCATCTTCAGCATTGTCATCAGCGTATTGCGGGAATTACTGTACTGCTTATGCTGGACTGCATTGTCCATGGTAAGAAGAACCTGCCCCATAGTCTTGCCGTATTCTGCAAAAAACTTATCGTAAAGGTGCATGAGAAGCCCCTGTCCCACAGAAGCAAGTGCCTGTTTCTCCTTTACATCGGTAGGTCTTTTCTTCAAGCCCATACGCACCATGCCAACGCCAATAGCACCTGAGGTAACAAGAATAACATCCTTGCCCTGATTGGATAAATCCACTATTTCCCTTACCAGCAAATCAATTCTGTTAAGGTTAATCTGACCAGTTTCACCATAAAGCAGGGTACTTGTACCTACCTTAATAACTACTCTTTTGGCATCCTTTAATTTGTCTCGTAAACTCATTTCTCTGCCTTCTTGCTATTTGGTAACTCAATTTTTGGCTTATCATAATTACGACGGAAGAGCAAGCCATTATGACCGATAATCTGTACCAGATTTGCATTGATACGCTCTGCCAGCATAGTAATAGCATCGTCAGGCATTTCAGCACAATTCTGTAAAACGCGAACCTTGATAAGCTCTCTCTTGGTAATAGCTTCCTTGGCAGAAGTAACCACCTGAGGAGTAACGCCATCCTTGCCAATCATGACAACAGGCTCTAATTTCATGCCCATTGAACGGAGAAAGCCCTTCTGCTTGCCTGTTAAAGTATTTTTTATCATATAATCACCTTTCAGTAACTAAAAATTAAATGTAAACAATCTATATTATCTGTAAAAATTAATCTCTGAACTCAAATTCCATCTCGCCGATATGAACAGTATCATGCTCCTTGATACCCTTTTCACGAAGAAGCTTGTCAATGCCCTTAATACGCCAAATATACTGGAATCTTCTAACCGCTTCATCGTTGCCGAAGTTTGTCATAGCAACCAGCTTTTCAAGAGACTTTCCGCTTACAACAAAATCACCAGAAATATCACGGGTAATGGTAATAGCGTCCTTGTCTTCCTCGGCATTGGCATCATAAACCTTTACGCCCTCTTCTTCCTCTGGCTCCTCAACATACTCGTCAAGAACCTTGGCAACATGATTAATGAGTTCCTGAACGCCCTGCTTGGTAGCAGCAGAAATTGGGAAAATTGCAATGCCTTCTGCCGCAGCTAATTCCTTCAAACGGCCATAGTTTTCCTCAGCACCAGGCAAATCCATCTTGTTGCAGGCTAAAATCTGAGGACGGCGGGCAATCTTTTCACTGTAAATCTTAAGCTCCTTGTTGATTTTGTAATAATCATCAACAGGGTCACGTCCCTCCATGCCTGAAGCATCAACGATATGGATAATAACCTTGGTACGCTCAACGTGACGCAGGAAATCGTGACCTAAGCCAACACCCTCAGAAGCACCATCGATAAGACCAGGAATATCAGCCATGACAAAAGTCTTTTCATCGCCATAATCGCCAACATTTACTACACCCAGTACAGGAGTAATAGTAGTAAAATGATACTCCGCAATCTCAGGACGGGCAGCAGAAACACTGGCAACTAAGCTTGACTTGCCGACACTAGGATAACCAACTAAACCAACATCAGCCAAAAGCTTCAGCTCTAATTGCAGGTTGCGGGTTTCACCAGGCTCACCTAACTCAGCAAAGGTAGGGGCACGATTAGCGGAATTAGCAAATTTAGCATTACCTCGACCGCCACGGCCACCCTTAGCAATGACAGCCTCCTGACCGATTTCAGTCAAATCAGCCAAAACCTCACCAGTATCAGCATCCTTTACCAAAGTACCCTGAGGAACTTTGACATAGCATGGTTCTGCATTTCTGCCATACTGATTCTTGATATCACCATTTTCACCATTGTCACCCTGGAATTTCCTATGATAGCGGAAATCCAAAAGGGTATTCATGTTGTTATCAACCTTAAAAATAATATCGGCACCACGGCCACCATCACCACCAGAAGGACCACCCTTCTGAACGAACTTCTCACGGCGAAAAGCAGACTTGCCATGTCCACCATTGCCAGCAATAACCTTGACGGTTGTTCTATCTATAAACTGCATGCGTAGCTCACTCCTTTACAGAGATATAATCAAAAACAGTATTAACCTATATTATACTATAAGTAGGTGCTTTTTGGCAACAAATATTTAACCTCACATTTTCTTGTCTATGACTTCTACAAACTTCATGATATCCTCTTTAACTTGTTTAGAAATATCACCGCTTGCTATACCTAGTGCTTCTTCCAACTCCAGAAATTAACACATAGTCTTTTGCCTCTAAACTTTTCATTATATTCAAAATAACCTTTTTACTTACCCCCACCTTGCCAGCCAACTCACTGCTAGTTACCGGATTGTCGTACTCCATATTATCAAAAACCATTTTTTCGGCAACTGTAAGCTCTTTTCTGGTTTCACATAAAGGAAGTGTTATTTTCAGCGAATTATCATATATCTCAAACTTAGGTTTTACAGTATAACGTTCGTATAATTCATTTATCCTTCTTATACCTGTTCCCAATAGTTCTATGATATGCAGTCTAAAAAAAATATTTGCCAGCACAGGGTTATTAGGACTGCTGATACCGCCACGAATATATTCCTCCTTGGATAAATTATCTGACAATCTTCCTGGTGATACTATCTCAATTTTCTCTGGATGCATAAATATTTGAATATCAGGCGTCATACTCCAATCTCTATGTACTATTCCATTAGCTACAGCCTCTCTAAATGCTTTTTCAGGTATGCTTTCCCTTTTTACTCTTTGAATACCATCTATTATTTCTGAACAATAATTACGGCGATATACTTCTATAGATTGATGAAATTGCTCAATAATCGATTTTCCTTTTAACTCTAATCGTTCATTGATAATTGAAATATCTTTTCCAAAACGAACTATACTTATTCCCGGTGCACTATTATCATCTGAAAGTATTTCTGCTGCAATATTATAGCTGCCCTTATTTAAAAGCCCTAAAGAACGCAATATTTCATCAGATACATTTTTTATTTGTAATTCTTTTTCTAACACTCCATTTAAATAGGAAAACCTAAGTTGCTGATTTCTTGCTTCTAACTGTTCAAAATACAAATGCTCACCTTTAAGTGTTAATCTTTTTAGCTCATCCTGGTCTACTTCAATATCTGCCGTATCTGCCCTTCTATAAGCCTTTCCCTTGTAAAGATATGGAGTATGCTCACCCTTGAAAACCGTAACTTCTAACACATTGGTTATTTTATTTACAGAAAAGCTATACTCTGGCTTAGGACGAATGCTGTCATTAATTTTATTTTCTATATCTAATCTGGCAGAGGATACATCTTCAAGCCCTACTGACTCTCCATTATCTTTAACACCAAAGAGGATTTTTCCTGTACCAAAATTTGCAAAAGCACTGACAGTCTTGAGAAATGTATTGCTTACGTGCTCCTTAAATTCAAGATTTTTTTCTTCATTCATATTTGCGTTCCCTCCTTTTATTTTTATTATAACATACGAGAACGAAAAAAGGAATATATTTATTTTATGTCCACTATAAATTTCCAGTATTAGCTTCCTAAATTACAAATAAAAAAAGCACCCGCACCCCCTAAGGGTACAGGTACTTGTAATTAGCTATATATTACTCTGCTGCGTAAACGCTAACCTGACGGTTATACTTGCCCTTACGCTCGAAAGCTACACGGCCAGCAATCTTAGCAAACAGGGTATCGTCCTTGCCAATACCTACATTGTTGCCAGGATGGAAATGAGTGCCGCGCTGACGAACCAGAATGCTGCCAGCAGTAACAACGGTACCAGCCTGCTCCTTAACGCCAAGGCGCTTGGACTCACTGTCACGACCGTTACGAGTGCTGGATACACCCTTCTTATGAGCAAACAGCTGCAAATCGAAATTGAACATCGAATTACACCTCCTGTATTTCGGAAATACGCACCCCTTTGAGATCGCACCCCTGGACATCTTTCATTCCAATCAGCATCGTCTCTAGGATTGCATCGGTCAATGCATCAGGCTTATCCTTAAGTCTCATCCGCAAGTCACCGGACTCCACGTGAAAATCCACGCTTCTGCTTAGGTGCTCACCTATACCTTTAAGGGCAGATTGAGCAAGTACAGATATACCTGCACATACTATACTGCTACCATGCTTACCCCGATGACCAGCAACTGAGTAACCACAGATATGACCTTCTGCATCACGAAAAATCTGTATGTCGATCATGCCTAAAATTAAGCCTCGATCTTCTCAATAACAACCTTAGTGAAAGGCTGACGGTGACCCTGACGCTTACGGTAGTTGCTCTTAGCCTTGTACTTGAAAACCAGAATCTTCTTGTCCTTGCCCTGAGCCTGAACCTTAGCGGTAACCTTCGCACCCTCAACAACTGGCTTGCCAACTACAACGCTGTCTTCCTTAACTACGGTCAGAACCTGATCGAAGGTAACAACATCGCCCTCAGCAGCCTCCAGCTTCTCAACAGTAATAACGTCGCCCTCAGCAACCTTGTACTGCTTACCACCAGTCTTAATAATTGCGTATGCCATTTAACATTACACCTCCCTGTATTAGTACTCGCCAATTACGGTAGGCACCTGCTGGTGTGCAGACACCATTTAGTGACCTCATTGCGCGGTTGGGGAACGGACTCAATGTCCGCCGATGGAGTGCCGTAACACTCACCTTGAATAGAATACCATATAGGAGATTGCATGTCAAGAAAAAAATGTATGTCAAGAAAATTTCAGACAATTCACTCTAATACCGCCATCACCTTGATATAATCCTCAGATTTATCCCTCATTATCTCACACCCTTTGAATAATTCCTCCAAAGAAAATCTATGGGTTATAAAGTCTGATGGGGAAATTTTAGCATTTTTTAAACACTCTATTACATAATGCCAATCATCATTATTTTCATGTAAAAAACTTGAATTCCACGAACCAGTCACCGTCAGCTGATTACGTAAAATCTTCCAATACACCTTCTTCTCCAACGCAATATCTGAGTAAGGATTTCCTACCAGCATAACATGACCAGCAGGAGCAGTCAAATCAACAGCCTGTGCTACAGTTTCATTTTTTTCTACACATTCAAAGA
>CALZDE010000033.1 GCA_945637225.1 uncultured Selenomonadaceae bacterium | reverse complement strand
GGGTGAAGAACTTCCAGCTAAAAACAAGGACCATTCCTTGAAGGGTGATTGGACAGGCTATCGTGAGTGCCACATTGAACCTGACTGGCTTTTGATATACAAAATTGATAATGGTAATTTGATTCTTTCCTTAATGCGTACTGGAACACATTCTGACTTATTCTAAACTCAACTAAATTAAGAAGCATTCTGAAACAGCGTATCGCCATCAGAGTGCTTTTTTCTTATCCTCATATGCAAAAAAAATCCTGCCGAGGGGACGGCAGGCAGGGTTTTATGAGAGAGTTAGGATATAGGGGAATATCCTTTTATTGGGGGGATTTACCTTTTGTTTATTATCTCTATGGTTATAATATACTACAATCCTGTTCCTAAAGAAATACTTACAGCAGACATAGAAGCAATATTTCAAGTAAATGCACGTAACAATGAAGCGTTTCAGATAAAAGACTTTTCTCCTGTAACATTGCTTTAAATTTTAATGATAATTTAATTCTGTTCACAGATGAATTTAAGAAAAGATTTTTATAATATACCCATCAGATGAACAAAGATATGTAAGTAAGGAGATGTTTCATTTATGATGAGCAAGAAAACTAAAAAATTCACTTCATTCGTTATGGCAGCTATTATAGGTTTAGGAGTTCTCGGTTCCAGCGGTGTATCTGAAGCTGCCCGTCGCCACCATATGGCCCCTCCACCACATCATTATAATCATCATGACAGACAGGACAGCAACAAGAAATATTCCGAAGGCGAGCGCAACACAGCTGCAATTCTTGGTGTCGTAGCAGGTGCTGTAATTGGTACCGTAATTGCTAACAACAATAAATCCCGTGATGATTATGATTATTAATTCTTTAACCAATATCCACAAGGTCAGTTGACGTGGATGTCTACTGATTTTGTGAGTGATATTCCTTCCTACTTCTTCTCTCTTTTATGTAAATTCTATTTGAGGACTTTGGCTTTTGTCAGAGTCCTTCTTTTTTTTGTAAAAACGCACAAAAAACCGGTAATGCCTAAACACTACCGGATAATTTTCAAATGGTCGGAGTAACGGGATTTGAACCCATGGCCTCTTCCACCCCAAGAAAGCGCTCTACCAAGCTGAGCTATACCCCGAAACATCTAACATAATAGCATAATATTTACTATTGTGTCAAGCTGTCCAATCAGTCGTTGACCAGAATCTTCTGAATCTCTACGATGTACATGGTATGGTAATCCTTATCCGCATACCACTTCTCATCACAGCTCTTATCAATGAAGCAGTTCTCCTGCATCTCCTGAGCATACAGCTTACGGCAGAACATGGTAATCTTTGCATCGCCAAAGAACTTCTGGCCATCAGCCTCAAATACTGCAAAGCCAGCCTTGGCAATCTTGTCCTCATCACGACCGGAAACAGTACCCATATAGGTCATAGCCTTACGCTTTTCCTCGCCGAAAACAGAGATAGTCAGCTCATCAGAAGCATCAATGAATTCCTTGGTGTAACGCTGAGGACGAATCACGATATAAGCTACGTTCTTGCCCCACATAACGCCCATACCGCCCCAAGAAGCAGTCATAGCATTGGTCTTGCCGTTAGCAGAAGCAGAAATCAGCATCCAGTCCTTGCCGATGGTGTTGAATACATTATAATCAAACTCTGCAGGTGTAATTTCCTTTGACATATTTAAAAAACCTCCAATTTCTCTAAACAATATATGTAAATCCAGTCTGGCTGGAATTGTCCTCGTATATTCTACATCATAATCAGATAAATTGCAACCTATAGCATACAGACCTTTTTTATTGATATTTTTACAAACAATAATAATTATTTGAAAATAAAAAGAGTTATCCACATTTTTCCCGACTTATCTACAAGGATTTTGTGGATAACTACTAAAATTTACACTAAATCTGGTATCATTAATGGTAGAATTCTATTAACAAGTTATTGATAGCATCCTGATCTGCCGCCCCCATAGTTTCTCTTGCAGAATGCATCGCCAAAATAGGCAGGCCAATATCCATTGTGCGGATTGGTACCAAAGCAGAAGCTATTGAGCCAAGAGTAGAACCGCCCGGACTGTCACTTCTGTTTACGAAATGCTGATATGGAATATTATTTACATTACAAAGCTCGCCAATCACTGCAACTGCCTCTGCATCACCAGCATAAGACTGAGAAGCCGCTTCCTTCAGCACTACACCGCCATTCAGTACTGGCCGGCAGGTTGGGTCTGCCTTTTCACTGTAATTAGGATGTACTCCATGCGCCACATCAACAGAAAGCATAAAGCCATTAGCTATATCCTGCCACAGTTCCTCATTGTCCTTTTCCTGCAATTTATAAATTCTTTCCAAAAACTGCATGAGAACAGCAGAAGCTGCTCCCTGCTTAGTACGGCTGCCGATTTCCTCATTATCAAACAAAACTGCAACATTAGTACCACATGAAATATCTGCATTTACAATTCCCTTCAGGCAGGCTACACATGAGGTAATGTTATCCAGACGGCCAGCGGACACCAGTTCTCCTGCCAATCCCAGCTGACAGCTGCTTTCAAAAGGATAAACATTCAGCTCATAGGACAGTATATCCTTTGCATTAACACCTAATTCATTAGCCAGGAAATCATCAAAGAAGCTCTTTTCCCCCAGCTTTCCTAGAACGGAGGTCAAAGGAAGCATATGCTTTTGCTTGTTAAGCTCCACACCATCATTTACTTTTCGGTTCATGTGAATAGCAAGTGAAGGTATAGTCATCAGAGGACGGGCAAAATCCACAAGACGCACCTCTGGAGCAAATACATTCTCCCCACGAAGTACAATTTTTCCTGCCATAGAAAGAGGTCTGTCAAGCCATGTGGAGAGTATCATACCGCCATAGCCCTCAATATTCAGCATACCATAGCCTTCCTTTATTATGCCAGCTTTTGGCTTAATGCGAAAGCCGGGAAAATCTGTATGCGCCGCACTGATACGAAGCCTTCCCTCATTTTCACCGAGAGTAAAGGCTATGAGGCTGGAGCCATAAATCTTCGTGAAAAAACGTCCCTTCAATCCCTTTTCCCACTTACTGCGCCAGTCTAATTCCTGAAAGCTCTCTTTACTGAGCATATCAGCTGCAGTTTCTACAGTATGCCAAGGAGACGTACTGTTATTAACAAAGTTCAAAAGTTCTTCAACGGAAGTATACATCATAAACACTTCTTTCCATTTATTTATGCTCTGGTTCTACAAAAATCTTAAATACGACGAAGGCACTTGCCCAGCCACAAAAGAGAAATGCCGCCATAGGCAGACTAGGGTCATTGCCGATCATGCCAGCCAGTGGCATAGTGATACCGCCCAAAATCATGGAGAAAAAACCTAATAATGCTGAAGCAGTACCTGCCTGCCTGCCCTGTCTAGACATAGCCATGGAAAAGCTCGACGCTCCCATAACAGAAAGTGGCATGATTGTTATCAGCAATAATGGAATAACCAGCATAAGAGAAGCTTTTACGTAGAATAAAGCAAATAAAACCACGCTTGATATTATTGGTACTATAAGTGATACTTTTAGTAGTTTAATATCTTTAATTTTTCCCGCTGTCTTTGCTGGAATTGTACCAGATATCATCAGACCTAAGCCTATACCGCCAAAAATAAAGCTGAATTCCTGAGGTGTCACCTGATAAATATCCTGAAAAACAAAGGAGGAACATCCAATGTAAGAGAAGAAGCCTGCCGATACAAGACTCTGCAGCATGCAATGCCCCATGAAATATTTATCCTGCAAAAGCTTTGGAATTGTACCTAAGGATTCCCCTATTCCATTCAAGCGTCGTCCTTTTGGTAATGTTTCCTGAGAATAAAGTGCAAAACACATCATTACAATGCCAATACCAGCTAATACCAGAAAAATACCTCTCCAGCTGGTAAAATTCAAAATCTGTCCGCCAATTACTGGAGCCAGAATAGGGGCCAAGCCATTAATCATCATCAGCATGGCAAAGAACTTTGTGAGCTCTGCACCTCTTGATACATCCCTTGCAATAGCCTTTGAAATAACTATGCCGCAGGAGCCTGCCAAGCCCTGAATTAATCTCAGCAAAAGGAATACATAGATATTTTCTACCAGATAACAGCCTAAGGAAGCTATGCCAAAGACCGCCATGCCAATCAAAAGAGGTATACGCCTGCCAGCCATATCACTTATAGGACCAACAAAAACCTGTCCTATTGCCATACCTGCCAAAGTCATAGTTATAGTCAGCTGAACCATAGAGGTACTTATATCAAAATCACTCTGAAAAACAGGTAACGCTGGTAAATACATATCTGTCGCCAATGGTGGCATAGCAGATATAATACCTAAGAAGCAGGACAGTAAAAACCATCCTTTAGTATTTCTTGCCATTTAACCATCCTTTCAAACATATGTTTTTCAAATAAAAGGAACCGCCAGCCAAAATTACACAGGCGATTCCAAAAATAATTAATTATCTTACATTAATCAGCTTCTGCAGCTCTCTCACCTGATTGAGATGAGTTTCATAATCCAAATCATTGGCATCGTACTGCATACGCTTTTTCAGCTCATCAATACGACGCTGCAGCTTTTCCCTTACCTCTGGAGACAGTGCCATTATAAAGCATATTCCTTTCCAAACTTATCAGCTTAAATTAAAGGTTGTTCTTTATCTTTTCATACGCCTTTTCTTCTCGGTAGCTTTCAAGAGTACGTCTCATCAAAAGAGCACGTGCAGTGAACTGGTCTGTGATAAGCACATTCGCATAACCGCCCCTTAAAGCCGCCTTAATAGCAGGAAGTTTTGCCTCACCGCCAGCTACAAGGATACTGTATTCCTTCTTCTTCAGTTCTTCAAGGTCGATGCCGACAGTCCTCTGGTCAAGCTCTGGATGACAGATATTGCCATAGGTGTCAATAAATCTTGAATAAATATCTCCCACAGCTTCCTTCTGAAGCTTGAAATTATCTTCCTCACTGGTATAGCCGAGACGGAAGAACAATGCTTCTGCCCTTACAGTACCAACACTGAACATCGCAATATTAGCCTGCTTCCCTACATCGAGGATATGCTTTATGTGGCGGTCATTATCTACCATCCTCTTGAGCTCCTTGGTGTCAAACACTACTGGCAGAGGAAGATACATGCTGTTAGTAGAGAAATTATTAGCGAAATTCTCCAGCACATCACGAGCATAGTTTCTCCAGCGGGAATAGGTCACACCGCCCTCCAGCTGAACCACCTGAGAATTTCTCAGAGGCTTTGGTGTAAGGCTGTTGGAAACCTGATACATCGTAGTACCCCAGCCGACGCCAATAACATCACCATCTGAAACTATACTGTCTAAATACTCAGCCGCTTTCTTACTGATGTACTTTTTGATTTCCTGTTCATCATTGACCGTAGCAGAAACTATTTTTACAACAGGAATATTGAAACGCTCCTGAACCCGTTCCTCCATCACAGTCATATCCTCAATAGGATCAAATATCTGAATGCGAACATAACCATTATCTTTAGCATGCTGCAGCAAACGTGACACGGATGGTCTGGAAATACCTAATTCCTGTGCAATCTTAAGCTGGCTGTAATCCATCTGGTAATACAGCTTTGCTACGTTAATAGCCATACGCTCTCTTTCTTTGTTTGCATTGCTGCCTGTTCTCAATGCCACTACTCAACACCTCACCTTTCATAAACACATTTCTACACACATTTTAAATATATTTCAATCAAATTTGAGATAAATCATTTCTAAAATTACATAGCTATTTCCATTATAACATGAAATTTTGTAAAATATAAGCCTTTTAAAAAAAAAATATAATTTTCTTTATTTTTTCATATAACGACTAAGAGATGTCCCCCACTTCTATAAGTGGCGGGTACCTTATTCTATAAACACGGTGGAGCATATCTCCATCGTCGTTGAAACGCTGTCATAGGAAGAAAATGCTTGTTGCATTTTCATGATTGAGGGCGTTATAAAAATCCGTTCTCGATTAAACGAAAACGGACTCTTACTTTACATTAATGACTTTTTCTCTGTTTAAATCTGCCGCCTACGATTTCATGAACCGCATTTACTGTTACAAACACTGACTCATCCTTTTCATAGGCAATTTCTTTCAGCTGATTAAGCTCCAAACGGGTTACTACGCAGTAAATTACCTTCTTGGAATTACCAGTATACGCACCTTCACCACTCAGATAAGTAACACCACGCCCCAGCTTCTGCATCAGGTCATCAGCAATTTCCTTATGCTTATCTGAAACTATCATCACTGCATAGGATTCATCAAGGCCCTTCTGTACTATATCAATCATTTTGGAAATGACAAAATATGCTACAAGAGAATACATAGCCTTGTCCCAGCTGAATACGAAGCCAGCACTGCCCAAAATAAAGAGATTGAAGAACAGTACCACTTCACCTACCGAAAAGCTGGTTTTTTTATCCAGAATAATCGCTACAATCTCCGTACCATCGAGCGAACCGCCATTTCTTATGATGATACCGACGCCTATACCAGTGATTATACCACCAAAAATGGCCGCCAGAAAGAAATCCTCTGTAACACCGGTCATTGGTTCAAATACGTTTGCCCAAAAGGATAGGGCAATATTAGCAAATATAGTACAGAAAGCGAAGGATTTACCAATTCTCTTGTAGCCAAGATACACAAACGGTGCATTTAAGCATAAGAGAAATACAGTATATGGAAAACCCGTAATATGACTTCCCATAATGGAAATACCTACCACACCGCCATCAATAACCTGATTTGGTATCAAGAAAATCTCCAAACCTGCGGCTGTAACCATAGCACCAATAAAGAGAACAATTCCTCTCAGTAAAATTTCTTTCACACTTCTTCTCTTTCTGATAATTTCCTTCTTTTTTCCTATATCGCTAGTCTCAGAGACAGGATTTTCTATATTATTTATATTTTTCTCCATCCCCTGATTGCCTTCATCCTGATTTAATTCTTTTATAGCACCTTCCATATTATCACAACTATCAGCGTATTGGATTAGTACCCATGTAAGTAAAGAAACTAGAGATTTCCTCTATGTTAACCACACGAATATCACCTTCAAGATTTGCCAGTACCAGCTCTGGAATATTAAATTCACGAATTACCTGCAAGCAGGCACCACATGGAATATAAGGTTCCTCTGTATCACCAATAACAGCCAGGCCATCAAATTCCTGCTTGCCATCAGAAACAGCCTTGAAGATAGCAACACGTTCTGCACACATAGAAAGTCCAAGAGAACTATTTTCTACATTACAGCCACCATACAAAGTACCATCGCTAGCCAATACACACGCACCAGTCATTGTCTCAGAATAAGGACCGTACGCATTATTTCTAGCATTCCTCGCTGTTCTCACCATAGTATCAATAGTATCTTCATTAAGCATTTCAAAATCCCCCTTATAAACAATATCTCTTGCTTAATTAACTTTAAAGATTACTCTAATAATATATTTGACCTAAGTCACAAAAATCCTTTTATTTTTATATTAAAATAAAAAAAATTTTATTTTGAGAAATCCACGGTATTCTGTGTATATCGTGTTCGCTCCTAGAAAAAAACTGTCTTTCTGTAAAAGTTATACCCAATTTAATCCACATTTAAGCATTTTCTGTGGATAAGTGAACAAATCTTTCACTTTTGCCTGTGGATAATGTGGATAAAAATGTTAATAACTACTACATAGTCCATTTTATTTTAGAAAATAACACAATAAACAGCACTATCAGCAGAAATAATTATCCACAAACCATCCCCAAAAATCTGTGGATAATATACTTGTAAAAAGTCTAAGAAAATATTTGATTATTTACCATTAAAGGATTATAATAGTATACGTATAAGTGTAAATTTCAAAAATCAGTAAAGGAGAGTTCGCAATTGAGCGATATGATACCACCAAGACAACAGAATACAAGGAAGAAAAAGAGAAGCGGATTTATCACCGGTTTTCTCCTTGTAATTGCATTTCTCGTAGCAGCCTGTGCAGGAGCTTATTATGCTTCCTCCAGCAGTCTTTTTGACAAACCAGAAAAAACACCGGCTAAGACAGAAAAACGTATTGCCGCTACGGATAAAACAATCGTCATGCTTATGGGCGTTGACCAGCGTCAGGATGATGTAGGGCGTTCCGATACCCTGATGATAGCCACCATCGACCCAAAAAAAGACAAGGCTGCACTTCTTTCAGTACCTAGAGATACCCGAGTAAAAATAAAAGGTCACGGTTATGAAAAGATTAATCATGCCTATGCTTACGGCGGTCACAAGCTCAGTCAGAGTACCGTAGAAAACCTTCTTGATGTAAGCATTGACCATTACGTAATTATAGATACCCATGCTTTCCCTCGCATTATTGATGCCATTGGCGGTGTAGATATTGACGTAGAAAAGCGTATGTATTATGAGGACCCTTGGGATGATGACGGCGGACTTCTCATTGACTTCCAGCCTGGTATGCAGCATATGGACGGCAAGACCGCTATTACCTATGTTCGCTATCGTGACGAGGAAGGCGATATTGGCCGTGTAAGACGTCAGCAGAATTTCATGAAGGCCGTTTTGGATAAAGTGACCTCTCCAGCTATTATTCCTAGTCTGCCAAACATAATCAAAGAAATTTTCAGTGCCGTAAAGACTGACCTTTCCCTGAAGCAGATGATGGAACTTGCCTTCTCCCTGAAGGATGCTCACAAGAACAGTTTAGAAACCAACGTAGTCCCTGGCCAGTACATGTATATAGACGGCATAAGCTATCTTGTACCTGACCTTAAGAAACTTCGCCATATCGTAGCCGAAACACTTGATGTTACTACCAGCTCCTCCGACAGAGATGCCTGGGAAAAGGAAAGCATTGAATACACCAAGGAAATTCCTTCAAGTGCCGTTCATATCAGTGAAGAGGACCATAACAGACACATTGAAAAGGAAGAAAGATCCTTTGAGAAGAACAGACGCTCTGATGACAGAAGCGAACCTTCAAGCACAGCTAAGGATAAAAACACTCAGGAAAAAGACAATATCAGTAATGATACCACTACTAGCAAAACAGAAAATGATACTAATGGTTTTACTATTGATACTACATCTGACACCAACAGTAATTCTTCCCAGTCTTCTGATGCCTCCTACCCATCCTCACCTCGTATAATAGAAATTGAGGAAACCCCATCTGTCCCAGAACCAACTGCACAGAAAGGAAAAAATCAATAAAATTTCTAAAGTAATATCAGCAAAATAATATTTATTTTATATAGACAGGAGTAAATATATTATGAATATTGTATTAAAAACATTGGTAAGTTCTATCAACCGCACCTTTCCTGATGCAAAGGAAATGGATACTCTGTTACAGAAGTACTTCCCTGACAACCGCAGAGAAAGAAAACTGTTAGCTATTATATATCAGAGTGGCTGTGTAAAGCAGATTGTCGAGGGTGATTACAATCCAGACTCAATTAATGAGGCCGTTGATACCATCGCTTATGATAATTTCCTTGACGCCAAAGCTGTACAGGAAGCTCTTCAGATTTGGCTGGATGCATATTCTCACGAGAAAACTGCCGCTGAGCTGGCCAAAGAGCTAGAAGAAGCAAAGCGTGAGCTTGAGAGAATGAGACAGGAATTATCTGCCAAAGACCGTGAATTATCCGGCGTAAAGTCCACTCTATCTGCTGAAGCTCCGGTTCAGCCAGCAGCTGTACCAGCCGAGCCTAAAAAAACAGCTCCAGCTCCAGCTGCAGCCGCTTCTCCAAAGAATGAAAATGACATTGTTTCAGATATTATTTCCTGTGTGGAAAATGTTCAGCTCCAGCTAAGCGACAACTACAACGTACAGAAAAAAGTAGTTAATAACGCCCCTGACAATGATGGCATTATGTTTAAGTTAAGTGAGAAGTTTTTCAACAGAACTATTATCATAGGTGTCGAGAAAATCACCTTCATGGATGATAGCGGTAAAACCTCAAATCTGAAGTATACTGACATAAAAAAAATCATCACTAATCACATGGGTATCATGCTGAATCCGGTTCTCCCAAGAGAACGTATGCTCTTTGCTATGGGAAGTCACTCCGAAACTCCTTACTGGAAGGATATCCCTATGAAGAAGCAGAATATTGGCATTGGAGCAAGAGGTGGCACTATATCAAAGATTATAGGCAATATCATAGGCAGTATAGTAACAATGTACCGCTCACAGCCTATTGTCGAACATGCTGATGTGTAAAACAGAACAAAAATTGAAGGCCCTGCAGAAATGCAGAGCCTTTTTCTATGCCTAAATTTATTTTTAAAGAAGTGATGCCGCTTCCTTATCTACGATTACAGTTACATTCTGATGGAACTGCAAAATAGATGCTGGATGTTCTGGAGCTGGGTCAGTATAGATGGCGTCACGGATAGCCTGAGCCTTTGCTTCACCAGTAGCCATGAGTATGATTTTCTTGGATTTCATAATAGTACCGATACCCATACTTATAGCCTGCTTTGGAACATCATCAATAGAATCAAAGAAGCGGGAATTTGCCTTGATAGTTGTTTCCGCTAAATCAACCTTATGTGTAGCATAAGTAAATATCTTATCAGGCTCATTGAAGCCGATATGACCATTAGCACCGATACCTAAAATCTGCAGGTCAATGTATCCCATATCCTTAATCTGCTGGTCATAAGCCTTGCCAAAAGCATCTGCATCCTTTACCAGACCATCAGGAACATAAGTTTTATTCTTATCAATATTTATATGCTCAAACAGATTTTTTTCCATGAAATAACGATAGCTCTGCTCGTGGTCTGGAGCCAAGCCTACATATTCATCAAGATTAAAGCTTGTCACCTGGCTGAAATCAATCTTCCCATCCTTATAACGCTGGATTAAAGCCTCATAAAGAGATAAAGGCGTACTGCCAGTAGCTAATCCCAAAATAGAATTTGGCTTCATCAGAAGCTGTGCTACAAAAATATCTGCCGCCTTTTCACCAATTTCCTTATAAGTATCTACTACAACAACATTCATTTACTAAAACCCCTTTCTACACATTAGTGAGATAGCCCTCCGCATATTATAATACAAATTCAACTATTATTCAAGCAAAAATTGCAGAGAAAATATAATTTCCCTGCAATTTCTTTCTATTTTATATATAAATTTATTTATTATTTGCATTGTCCTCAGTGTAGTCCTTGCCATCCTCAGATTTCTGATTAATAGTAGCAAAGGAAGCTACCTTATCAGAATCACCTACGGACATGAGCTTTACACCCTGAGAATTACGGCTTATAATGCTGATTTCATCAATATCTGTGCGGATAATGACACCATCGGTAGAAATGAGCATTACCTCCTGACCTGGACGCACTACCTTGATACCTACTACGTTGCCAGTTCTTTCGGTAATCTTCATATTAATCATACCCTTACCGCCACGATTATGAACGGTGTATTCCTCAATAGGAGTACGTTTGCCCAAGCCGTTTTCAGAAACAGTCAGAACCTTGCCATCAGATTTAATGGTATCCATGCCTACAATTTCATCATCATCATCAAGCTTGATACCTCTTACACCTCTTGCACTGCGGCCCATAGAACGAACCTGAGTTTCTTCAAAGGTAATTGCCATACCATGCTTGGTACCCATGATAATAGTCTTAGTGCCATCAGTAAACTTAACGCCAATCAGCTCATCGCTTTCATCAAGGCTTATTGCTCTTACACCGATACTGCTTCTTGACTTAAACTCAGACATCTGAACACGCTTAACTACACCATTCTTGGTAGCCATAAAGAGGTATCTGTCAGGCTTAAATTCACGTACATGGATAACCGCTGTAATCTTTTCATCCTGATCAAGATTTATGAGATTTACGATAGCTGTACCCTTCGCCTGACGGCTGGACTCTGCAATTTCATAAGCCTTCAGATAGTAGAGACGGCCTCTGTTGGTAAAGAACAGGATAACGTGATGATTTGTGGTAATAAGAATGTTCTCCACAAAGTCAGTATCCTTTGTCTTCATGCCCACAATACCCTGACCGCCACGCTTCTGATTCTTGTAGGTAGCAAGAGGCATACGCTTGATGTAATTGTTATGTGTAAGAGTAACCACTACATCATCATCAGGAATGAGGTCTTCCATGCTGATGTCACTGCTGTCACGGGTAATACTGGTACGGCGGTCATCATTGTACTTATTCTTAACCGCTGTCAGCTCTTCCTTGATAATAGCAAGAATCTTGCCTTCATCAGCCAGTACAGACTTCAGCCAGTCTATTTTCTTCAGAATTTCCTGATATTCCTCCTCAATCTTGTCACGCTCAAGACCGGTAAGTCTCTGGAGACGAAGATCGAGGATTGCCTGTGCCTGCTTATCACTAAGCTTGAAGCCCTCCATGAGTGCCGCCTTAGCGATTTCACCGGTACGGGAGCTTCTGATAGTGGAAATAACTGCATCAAGATGGTCAAGAGCGATGTTCAAGCCCTCTAAAATATGAGCACGTGCCTCAGCCTTCTTCAGCTCATATCTGGTACGGCGTGTGATAACATCCTCCTGATGCTTAATGTAATAATGGAGCACTTCCTTAAGGTTGAGTACCTGTGGCTGACCATCTACCAAAGCCAGCATAATAACACCAAATGTTTCCTGCAGGGAAGTGTGCTTATATAACTGATTTAAAACTACATCTGCATTTGCATCACGGCGAAGCTCAATAACAATGCTCATACCGTTGCGGTCAGATTCATCACGCAGGTCAGTGATACCCTCAATCTGCTTATCACGTACTAAATCAGCAATTTTCTCAATCAGACGAGCCTTATTTACCTGATAAGGAAGCTCAGTAACAACAATACGAGGCTTGCCGTTTGACATGGTCTCAGTATGAACCTGTGCTCTCATTCTGATACTGCCTCGGCCAGTGGTGTACGCATCCTTGATACCGCTCTTGCCCATGATAAGACCGCCAGTAGGGAAATCAGGGCCCTTTATTACACCCATCAGTTCCTCTACAGTAGTTTCTGGGTTGTCAATGAGCATGAGAGTACCGTCTATTACCTCACCAAGATTATGTGGAGGAATATTAGTAGCCATACCAACAGCGATACCAGAAGTACCATTTACCAGAAGCTCTGGAAACTTAGAAGGCAGAACAGCTGGTTCCTTTAAGGATTCATCATAGTTAGGAACAAAATCTACAGTATCCTTATCAATATCCTGAAGCATAAGCTCAGAGATACGGGACATACGGACCTCAGTATAACGCATTGCCGCCGCTGGGTCGCCATCGACAGAACCAAAGTTGCCATGACCATCAGCGAGCATATAACGCATGGAAAAATCCTGTGCCATACGCACAATAGCATCATAAACAGAGTTGTCACCATGAGGATGATATTTACCTAATACTTCACCGACAATACGTGCGGATTTCTTGTAAGGCTTGCCCGGAGTCATGCCAGCTTCCTGCATAGCATAGAGAATACGCCTATGAACTGGCTTCAGGCCGTCACGAACATCTGGAATTGCTCTGGATACAATTACACTCATGGCGTAATCGATATAGGAATTCTTCATTTCCTGTTCCAAATTTACAGGAAGAATCTTCCCTTCACCAAATGCCAGTTCGCTTTTTCCCTTAATTTCTTCATCTTCAAAAGCCAATATTTTCACCTCAAATTTATCTAAAAAAAACACTTATTTCAATGCCAATCTTAAAGCATTATTATAACACATTTTTACGTTTTTGTCTATGAAAAAGTGCACCCCTCAAGGTGCACTTCAATAATTTTTCAGTTAATTAA